>JBJMFM010000001.1:0-3297 GCA_045808425.1 Nitrososphaeraceae archaeon
TCTGGAGTTATGAAAGTCACATACTGTTCAGGCTCTCCCCTGTAAACTACAAGCCGTCCTGCCACAATTTTTTCTTCCTCAAATCTGATGTTAGTATAATCATCAACCTTTAAGTACTCTATAGTCCCCTCCCTTATACCACTAGATATAAACACACAGATCCATCCACATATTTCAGAAATTAAGCAACTAGTTGAATCCAAAAACTATATCAGAACCCTAGAGGCGGGTGACAAGGTAGAAAAAGCTCATAAATATATATTTGAACCGAAGGTAAAAATACAGACTACCTTACAAGACAAACATCAAAGAGCTCTTAGCGATTCGGTACAACTATCAGACAGATTAGGTATGATAGTTACACGTGCTAATCCAAAAAAGGGAGCCAAAACGATCTAAGTGTGTTTCTAGTGTTTAATGCTTTTACAATAGACATATATCTAGTGGATATCTTGTACCATAGATCATATGATATTATGACGAATAATAATAATAATAACAACAATAAGCAAATAAGGTGGTTCAATGATTTTATTGGTGTTGGCTATCGTTACTACGATATTTACATGAATGTTTTCCCCATGTTTGAGGATAGAATGTATGCCTTCAAACTATGGAAAAAAACTATCGAGTGGTGGCCTGATGACCAAATTAAACTTAGGTTCATTGAAGGAGATAGTAATTACTGGTTTATTCTTTATGGGGGTTCAGAATACAAGGATGATAATACAGGATTTGTGAAAAATGTTCCAATATCAGAAAACTATCAGCGTTTTAAGGAAGGCTGTGAAAATAAGGCTATTTTACGCTTTGGAATATACAAAGAAAATATAAAGAGCAAGAAAGCCAATGATGAAAAATTTGCCCTTGAACTTTTGAAGAAATCAAAGTCAGTTTATGATCTCAAGTTCTTGCAATACTCCGACCTTGAATTTGATAGCATAGAGTGGGACTGTATTTGCAGAAATAAGAGTGATATAAATGCTCAGAAAGTTTAGTTGTATTGAAGAATGCTCAGATTGCTGTATGTATCGTGAATATTATCCATCTATTGAATATGGAAAAATAGGAGTTCTGATTATGCCTGAAGAAAGGCCAAAAATCAAATCTCTAGCTGCTAGAAGCGGCATAGATGTAAAAATCATTCCTAGATTAGGAATTGGGACGAATACCAGAGGTGACGGTCCAAAGAAAATAATTGCTTATCAAATGATGGGAAAGAACTTAAATGGTAACTGCTGCCCTTTCCTTGAAACCAACAGTTCTCAAAGGTCACCCCATGGTGGCCTTATATGCAACATCTATAATCAGCGACCACTAGCATGCATAGCCTACCCTGTTATTGAAGAAAATGGCAAATCGGTACTCTTAGATGGTAAATGTACTTTTTGCCATAAATTTTCGACTACAATTGTGGAAAGGAATGATGATGATTATTTGCAACAAGAAATAGAGGCCTTAACTAAAATTAAATCAAAATTAAATGTCGATGAAAAAATAGAGATCTGGAGATATGCCACGGCCATTGGAGACGAGGGAAATGCAGCCAGATTTTTTCCAGCGGGCTGGATTCTTCAAAAATAGCTAAGCCGCCATAGCAAATTGAGGCACAATTAGATATTATAGTCATTGGATACATAAAGAATAATATGTAGGATACCGGGAACTGGGTTACTGTATTATTGAATGTTTTATTTATTATTAATCAAATTAGCTATTAATTATGTAAAAATGTAATTTGCATAAATAAGTGAAAAATCTTATAGAAAGATAATTTATAGTATATCTTCTTATAGAAAACGGAAACCTAAGGGAATCTAAGAATAGAGCACGGAAACAAATAAATTTAAAGGCGCCGTCTTGCTGCAATAATGAATAAAAAGCAGAATTATAGTGCGATACTAGCAGGCATTGCTGTTACAGCAATACTTGTAGCATCATCGATAATCGCTGGAAATCAATTTACACAACAAGCACATGCACAGGCTAATACTACTTCTAGTACACCTTCTACTCCTACAACTCCAAGATCTGCTGGTACCCAACAGCAGGTCCGTGTGGGCCAGACTGTCAATTGGCAGGGAACAGTTTCTTCTATACCCAGCCCATTAGCTGGACATACTAGAGACAACGTTGCAATTGTCTTGCCACTTAGGAATGACGGCGGACTCTACACAGGTGTAATTACATTCACCGCAAGCAAAGGCGTACAGGTTCAAGTATGGAATGTATTGAGTGGTGTAAGTCCCACTACGACTATCGGGAGAGATTTTGGTGAATTAGCAATATCGCCAAGCCCCAATGGTAAAGGCTTTGTTGCCACAACAGAGGTCGGAGGAGGCGGAAGGGGAGATACTTCAGGTTCTGTACCATTTACTGGTAATGCGGTAGCACTTGTCGGCAGGTCACCTTTCATAGCAACATATTCTCTTACTGCTCAAGCTACTGCTGGTAAAGTAACCAACAATCTTACCAGTGCTACTGCCTTGGCTGCAGCAGCAGCAGGCGGATCACTAGGCGGAGCAGCAGCTCCACCAACTCTAGGTGGTGCTACCGGCGCAGCAGGCGGTGCATCAGCTCTAGGTGGCGAATCTAGCGGCTCAGCTCTAGGTGGCGGACCTAGCGGCGGAAGCAGCAGCAGCGGCGGTGGCGGAAGCAGCAGCAGCGGCGGTGGCGGAAGCAGCAGCAGCGGCCGAAGCAGTGATGACGGCGGCAGCAGCGGGTAGCCGTTCCAATCCATAAAGGAAGCCTCTAACACAACAACAAAACCAAAAACTGTCGAACAACGACAATTTTTTATTTATTTATTTTTATGTTTCTGTGATTATATGTTTGTTGCATTTGTGATATTACATGCGCTTGCTTAACTGATACTTCTGCTAACATTTCTGTTAGATTCATATATTTATTGTAAAGCTGCTGATTCTTGAAAGCTTTTGATGAAAAAACAAAATAAGGAGCTACAAATCAAATTAATCTGTTTAAATATTTTTTGCATATTCTTATCATCTAAATGATGGAGTAAGGGCTGATTTACTATATAATATAGTACTTCCCTTTCTTACAGAGAAAATTCTGGTATAAGGTATGACTTCGAAATTTTCAGATACCCTTATAAATTCAGAAAGTGAGACTTCAACAATTGAATTAAAGTCACGATAACTGACTGAATAGAGATCAGGGTTATCTGCATACAAAGCTTTGCTAAAAATCTCTTTGAGCTTACCCTTCCTCCTTTTTGTCATATTCTAAAATTCATTAATCCTCCAGCTTCTACTATCTTTGCAATCAGCTCTG
>JBJMFM010000002.1:0-7324 GCA_045808425.1 Nitrososphaeraceae archaeon
TAGAAAAAATGGTAAATGATATAACATTGGCAATAGTTGCTATAGTGGCAGCAGTTGGACTGCTAGGAGTGGTAGTTGTAGAGACTATCAATATGCCGCAACAACAACAACCTCAAGCTTATGCTGCAGGTTGTGTAAATGGTTCACACGCATTCTTCCAAAGCAAGGGAAGTTGCTTCCATCCTCGTTAGCTTTCAACTACTATTTTTTTGATATATGGACAATAGTTTATGTCTTTAAAACAGACGATAAATTAACACATCCCAAAATAGCAGTATTATACTCTAGGTATGACTTGTTCATTTCTAAAAGACCTCGTTTGTAGTCATCGATTTATGGTTTATTTCTCCAGGTTCTTCATAGTCAGATTCTATTGACTCTTCTTTCTTGTCATCATCTTCATTATTATTATCCACAGACCATTTCTGTTTCTCCTTGGACTTGTTAGATGATGCAAACCTAATAGCATCATCAACTACAGTAGCATTTGTGAGTAAATCCAACTTCATAGAATAACATTCTTTAGCCAAAGACAATGCCTGTATCTTTTCTTTATTGTCTTGTGTGCTTTGTTATTCAGAGTATCCAATGTTATATTTTATTGAAAGTTGGGCTGTCGATTAGTTTGGTTTTGTTGTGATAATGATGATGATTGTTGTTGTTGTAATAATGATGATGATTGTTGTTGTTGTAATGGCAATTGGAAGAAAGGCCTTCCAAGAAATGAAAGCAAATCTTCTCTTGTATTTCTTTGAAGAGTTTAGTATTTTTGAAGAATGTTGAAAGACTACAAAGCAAGAGTATAGTATCCTTCCTGTAGTGATCTGATCGGTTAGTCTCTAACTTTATAGAAGATATATAATCGCAATTAGCTATAGAAAAATAAAAGCGATTATATCATAAGGAATGAGGATGAGGATGATGACAAGAAGAAATATTAGCGGGACATACAGTTTGGCATTCTTACTTTCAGAATCAAATGTGACATCATCTAGGATATTGGATATGTTCTTAGATGTTTGTTCCTTTACTATCTTTTCCAGCACAATATTTTAATCATAGAATAATCAAACTCTATCAATGTTATAAATATCATTTTTGAGCATTTCTCGCTCTTCTATGTGTCTCATTGTTTTTAATGACACGATATTTTTCCTTTAGCTGCTCCCGCGATGATTCTGACTAGATGAAGTAACTTCTTCCAAGCGTAGCAACATAAAAGTATATGTTGTTTCATTATCGTCTTAATTAAGCCTAGGGACATTTGCATTGAATTATATATTTAATCTAAACTATCTTTTCCATGCGAATACGATATACTAAATCTATGATCTAGTTCAGTTTCATATAAATAATGATAATTTTTCTGATAGCAATTATATATTAGAAGTACACATTTCAAAAAATGCTGTCCTAATGAAAATAGTTAATCGCAGTAATGACAATTATGATAATGATAATAATAATACAGAAGATGATGAACATGTTGAATACTTTGCTTCTTCGTCTTCTTCATTTTCTGGGATAGAAAAACAAGCCCTTTATAAGGCAATTTTCTCTAGAAGAGATGTTAGATCTCATTTTATCGAAGACAAAAATATTCCAAATGATATTCTACGGAGAATACTGGATGCAGCTCATCATGCACCATCAGTAGGGTTTTCACAGCCTTGGAATTTTATCGTAATAAAAAATAAATCGATTAGACAGCAAGTTAAAAATTCATTTTTGAGAGAGCACAAGCGATCAATTACAATCCTTGAAGAGGACGCAGCGGAGAACGAACTTGATAATGATAGCAAACAAAGAATGCAAAGAAGAGAGAAATATCTTTCACTTAAACTTGAGGGCATAATGGAATCTGCAGTTAATATTTGTGTAACGTATGATTCTACTAGGTTTGGACCTTTTGTTCTTGGAAGGACATCAATTCCCGAAACTGGCATTTATAGTGTTTGCTGTGCAATTCAAAACCTTTGGCTTGCTGCTAGAGCAGAAGGCATAGGAGTTGGATGGGTAAGTATTATTTCAAATGAGGATTTAAAACTAATTCTCAATATACCAACACATGTAAAACCTATAGCATATTTATCCTTGGGCTATGTCAAGGAATTTGCAGAAAAACCCGATTTAGAAAATGCAGGCTGGCTACCTAGATTAGACTTGGATAAAGTTGTATGTTATGAACAATGGGGCTGTGATTCGAGTAAGGATAACATTTTTTCCTAGTTATCTTCTAGTTACCAATCATGTCATAATTTAGGTAACGAAAAGCAACAAATGAAAATATGAAACCTAAATTAAACGACCTTTTAGAGTAGAGTATAATAACATACTAATACAATAAATTGTGCCGTTTCAGCTCTGGCTAACTTGTATGCGACTGAGATCATTGTAATAGCATTGTCAACTCAATAATCTATTTTTGTCAATTAGCTAAAGAAATAAAGATGATGATCGTTGTTCTTCTCCTCCTCCTCTCTGATTCTTCTTTGTGCGTTGCCTTATCATGTCTGACATAGATCCTATCGCGAAAACATATCTTATTCCTTGAGACTTCGCTTCCTCACTTAACATTGCATTCATTTTCTCAATATCTTTTCTTATCTGTTCTTCATTGTATTTGTTTGTTCTTGCAACTACACATTGAAAATTGTCATGCTGATACCTATGAATTTCATAGACATTGGATACCACTGTTATCTCGTCACATCTAAAACTAGATCAAGGAAAAAGATTATTGGTTAATGAATCTAGACTATTGATAGCATTATCTTAGAATGGACATCTATCAATATAATTGCCTGGTAAGACTGACTCAGGTTTTCGGTTGATACATAAAAAGCAAATTCTCATTCCTATATGGAGTAGCATTATCATGAATGTAAAATAGCTTTATCGCTAAAATGGGACTAATACACTACCAAATTAGCCAAGATATAACATAAAATCACAAATGCTTGTTCTTAGCAACTAGGAAGAATAAATAGAGCACAAAAGTCTCTTCTATTGAATTTGCCATTCTACAGACTCGTAAAGTAAACCTTTTTTATCATATATGAGTTATATGTTTTATGATTAAAATTGAAGTAGTAATCCCACAAAATGACGTCAAACCTATTAATGATGCTTTGAAAAAGATCAACATAGGTGGTATTACTATTTCAAAAGTCAAGGGCAGAGGTAAGACTATTGCAGAGAAACTCCATGCCTCTAAAGGAACAGAAATGTATATACCTGAATTTAGTGACAAATACAAGCTCGAAGTGATTGTATCTGACGATAAAGAAAAGGATACAATTAATATCATAAGGGGAAATTCTAAAATTGGAAAGATCTTTATCTGGCCAATTGCACGTGCTGTAGATATAGAATCAGGTCTGGAAAATGAAAAGGCAATTTAGATAAAAAGAAGAAGGAATCCGCAGCTATAACATTTGCTTTAATCATATTTTTTAACTATCATCTCTGGTCAGAGTAATATATCAAAAATAATCTGTGCTATCTACGTACTAAAACCTTTGGTATAAAATGATATGTAATATAGCCTCTAAATCAATTCTCATCTCAAAAACCTTAATTCCAGTATAGGATTCTCCGTGCCTTGATATGTCATTAATGAAATCTTTAAAAATAAGAGAATTGCATGCCTAGTCTCATCGATGCAAACTTCACCCTCATATGCTACAATAGGCTTGTCTTTCATCAGTAAATATAGTACATAGAGGTATTCTGCAGAAAAACCCTCCACTATATTCCTGGATAGATTATCCTTGATCGTTCTTGCCATGACATCATTATTAATTACGTAATGGGCATCTTGTTGAATCAATATCATAAAAAAAGCGGAAGATAATCCAACATTATGCTGGATTAGGATATAGAAGTCTGTGTCCTTTTAGAAGACCCGGAAATTTCGTCAGAAAATGGCAAGTCAGGGAATTTACTTTTTGTGTTCTCCTCTATTAGGGTGCTTGCTTCTTCTATAATTTTCATCGCTTCATCATCTATTCCTGTTATACCGCTATTAGCTATTTCGGTAGATGGTATTTGACTGGATCCTGCCATGATGTTCCCTAGCAAGTCTGAAATTTGTCCAAAGGATTGATCTGCCTCTGGCATCATAGAAGATAGTCCCCCTTGTATTCCCTTTATAACAGACATAGCTGGACTCAAGGTAACTACTACATCCCCTAGTTCAGTCACCGTGTTTAATCTTAATTGGATTTGCTCGAATGCTAATTTAGCCGAATTAACCATTTTGCTCATTTTGCGAACTTGGGACAATTCATTAGACAATATTTTGGCATAATAACTATCATGGTTTTGGAGGGATTGCACTACACGATTAAAGATTAGTTTATCTTTTTCTTCTAATTTGGTAGATATTTTTTCTAATTTAGAAACCTGCATTTGTAATTTATTCTGTGCTTCCTCTATACGTGGTTTTAACGGATCTTGGGGTTTCAGTTTATCAAACAGTTTGTTTGTCATACTTTCACTTTGAGGTTCATTCCATTTTGTAGATAATGGCATTGTGATGATATAATGGTATATACATAGGGTTATTTGGACAAGTATCAAAAAAAATTGTGCAATAGCTAAGATTTCATGTATTATGCATGCCATGAACGTTATTCAAAAATAACTCTATATAGAGGGAAGAGAAGATCCTAAAAATATATGCTTGTCATAATACAATAATACAATAATACTATACCTGTAATCCTAACTAAAAGGAATAGAACACACTTATATAGACTCATCATATTATTGAGACGGCTTTTTATATCATGGCAATTTACACATAGGGCTTGACAATTCAATTGAGAATCATTTACCTACCTCCGTTTTTCATACGATAGATGAAAGAAGAATAATAATAAGAACAAAAACTAAAAAATAAGGTGACGCTCCAAATGAAGATCACCGGGAAATTAAGCATGTCAATGAAGTATAAAAAGTACTTTTTATTTAATAAAAATATTCTTATTGGTTTTGTCTCTGCTCTTATTAGCGGTGCCTTAACTAGTCATATAATAGCACCAAAGTTCACATTCGCTCTGAATTCTCTTATCACTTTAATTACTGAAGACGTTGTATTCTATACCACCTTTGGCATACTATTTTATGTTGATAATAAAAGAGAAAACGACATGATAAAACGACAAAAACTTAAGTCTACTACATTACATAACACAAGATTTGAAGATTTAAAATGGGTCATTATAAAACTTGTATCAGCCATGTCTATAGCTGAAATTGAATATAATCTTGTTAAGCCGTATGTTCAATATTGGTTGCTAACACAAAGATTTGAACCATTTATAGCTTCAGTTATAGCCAGCTTAGTGGGTATAGCAGGATTTATTGCTGTAGCAGATTTGATGGCACATTACACTCAATTATTTAGAAAAAATAAAGAGTAATCAATAAAGCTTTGGACGCCCTCTGATATTATCATCATCTTCTTGTTTTTTATTAGTTTTTGAATCCCTGCATTGAAGAAGAACTTGGTCGGAAGTTAAATACCAGACCATTACAGCCATTGCACCTCATTGGAGATAAGAGGTACGTGCTATCTGTTATGCTCTGTATACTGGTTCTTGCAGTTTATGCACTATTGCTAATCTGTATTGCTATTCATTTTCTGTAAGAAAATTACCTACCACATAAATGTCTCTTCTTAACAATAAATAATATTCATACAACGCTACTGCGATTTGTCATTTTCTCCTATCTTATTGTAATCTATGGTAAGATCATAACTGGTTGATAAAAAGTAAACGCCATTAATACACACTAACACATGATCATAAATTCATATAAGAGAGCTTTGAATTTAACACACCATTACCATTGCAACTATATCAAATGGAGATATTATGTTGATTTGAACATGGCATTTGATCTTAATAGCAAAGACATTATACAAGTTGACGCCATGATAATTTCTGGCATCTTAATTCTTCTTACTGTTTCCTCATTTTCTCTTGTGGAATTCCCAAACAGATCTCTTTTTTCTGTCAATTACAGTTCCCATAGTGGCAGTATTTACCTTTTCAGCCATTGAGACATTAAAACGCGAAATTGAAAAAGCAAGAAAATTTACCAAACTAGGTTTTGTTATGACTATTGGATTCATGGTATTCCTAGCAACAGTGAATATCATTAATCTTGTTGCTCCGGATTTGTGGCAAACTACACACCTGTTGCTGCTAAGCTTATCTCAAATAATAATCGTACTTCAAGCAATAGCAAATCTTTAGGCGCAAGTGTCTTTCTTCTTCTTCATATTAAATAATGCAATGTGCAGTAGCTGCACGATCAATTACTCTCTATAACCGCCTATCGCTACACCATTTCTTTAGAAATTTGCCTGCCGATAGCGTATCTTTGAATATCCTGTCTTTGGATATTAACTCTTCAAAATCGGCAATAGTAAGAGGTGAACTATTTAAAGTAACAATGCATGGAATAGCTGCATCGTTAGCTGCTTTTACCCCAAGCGGTGCATTTTCTACTACTATCGCATCAGAAGAATTGTTCTCTAAGTTTAGCCTTTGCGATGCTACTCTAAATGGCTCAGGATCAGGCTTTCCTTTTCCTTCAAATTCATCACCATTTATTATTAAATCAAATCTACATTTTGTAAATATTTTGTCAATTATAATATCAACTTCTTGCTTTGCTGCGCCACTTACAACAGCCTTTAAGCAATTTGATAAACCATCAACTATCAGTTCCCTTACCCCATCATACGGTTTTGGGATAATGTTCATTTCTCTAAATATTTCCTTTTTTCTTTCAGCCACCCTTTCTGATGTTTGAACATCATGTTTAGAAATATTCTTACTGTCAGAGAGATAACCTTTGAGTTTGAATATTTCTAAGGCCATTTCTGCGACCGGCATTCCTTCAAATAGATAGAAGGTCCTTACATCCAGATCGATATTAGTTAGTTCTTTAATAGCTGATTTCATGGCTTGATAATGCAATGGCATCGCGTCTACCAATACACCATCCATATCAAAGATTATGGCTTTCATATACTATCCATATATAGATGAGATAGCAATGATAATTTGGTTTGGTAGCTACTACTAACAGCTCTTCTTCTTCTTATGTATTAAGGCCAGAGGATTATTCTAGGAACTTCAAGCAGTCAATCAAATCCAAAGACACATTCAATTCATATAACCAGATGCTAAAGGTGTTCATGAGATACAGGGGAATTGACAAAAATAATTTTGACAAATTAATTGAAGGCATCAATGACGTTATCGTTAGACTGAAGGAAATAGCAAAGTTCCTATCAAACGAT
>JBJMFM010000003.1:0-3762 GCA_045808425.1 Nitrososphaeraceae archaeon
GAACTATGTTGTCCAAAATTCAAAATGAACATTGCATTTCTGTTTCCAATCTCAGAAAACGGTATGGCAAGAATATTGCATATGCAGTAAATGATATTACCTTTAACGTGGAGTATGGAACAGTCTTTGGTTTTTTAGGTCCAAATGGTGCTGGAAAGACTACAACATTAAGAATCCTCACTACTCTTCTTAGGCCATCATCTGGAAGTATACATGTTTTTGGAAAAGACCTTATGAAAAATCAATTAGAAATTAAAAAGAGAATAGGCGTCGTATCCCAGAATCCTAGTTTTGAAACAAATTTGACAGTAGAAAGAGCACTTGATCTGTATGGTATGTTATGGGGACTAAAGGATAAAAAAATTAGAAAGGAAAAAATAAATGAAATCCTCAATACATTTGACATAGAGTCTCTTAAAAATGTCAAGAACGATGAGCTTTCTATAGGTCAAAGGAGAAGAGTTCAGGTTGCACGTGAGTTTATACACGAAATGGATCTGCTTTTTCTTGATGAACCAACAGTAGGTTTAGATCCTTCTGCTAGGCGACTGCTTTTAGATTATATCAAAAATCAGGTAAAAATGGGTCTCACAGTTTTCTTTACCACCCACATTATGGAAGAGGCAGAATATCTATGTGATAAAATCGCCATTATAGACAGGGGAAAAATAATAGCCTTCGATACACCAACAGGGTTAAAACAGAAACATGGAAAGGGAGCTAAGACTATCGAACTTACCTTTAAAGATATATTGAGTAAGTCCTTTATTCAGCTGCTTAATACTACAATCAGTAAGAAACAAGATAGTGGCAATAGTAATTCGTACATTGATCTTAATGGAACACATACCATTACAATAACAGTCAACAATGCAGAGGAAATCATCTCTGAAGTATTGAAACTTGTTTACGAAAATGGTTTGGAAATAGAAAGTATTTCTATAAACAGGCCGTCACTAGAGGAAGTTTTCTTATCAATAGTTAACAATGACGATTTAAGAAATGAACAGTCAAATGATGGTGAACGAACGACCAAATGTTGATGATAGGCAGCATACTGTTATTGGTGTATAGAAACCTTGTCGCTGCTATTGACAGGATATTCTTGGTTTGGATCGTAGCCTTTCCCATTGTTTATATATTTGTAGTAGGTTATTCATATTCTGCGCTGATAGGGGATCAAAGTATTAAAATTGGTACCTTATCTGTTACATACACTTCATTTTTAACCGCCGGTATGATTGGATTTAACGCTATGAATGGTAGTTCTGTGGCTGGTAGCATTGTTTGGAACGACAAGAGAAACGGTATGTTTCAGCAGTTACTAGTCATGCGATTCAGTAAGGTTCATTATATCATTGGAAATCTTGTAACAATTATTCTAATTGGATTAGCCAGTGCCGGGATTATTATATTAATTGGTTTTCCAACAATGTCTGAAGATATAAACATTACACTATGGAGCATACCTTATACTGTATATGCATTAGTAATAGGCTCAATATTCTTTGGTTCTTTTGCAATAATTTTATCAACTAAAATTAGAAGTAGTGAGACACACAATGTAATTAATAATGGTCTTTTCCTGTTTTTTAGTTTCGTTAGTTCAGCTTTTTATCCTGCACATGGATTACCCGTTCTGTTATCAGCTGCTTTTTACATTAATCCATTGACATATATAGTAGACATTAGCAGAGCTGGAATATTTTCACAGATAAATGCATTTACCAATATTGAAGTGCTCATCATAAGCATTCTAGCAGCAACTATATTTATGATTGCAACAAGGTCAATGGTAAGTATGAAGGTTTAAGTCAATTTTCTGTATTTCCCCGCATTCTCATTCAATAATCAGCGACCAGTCAGCAGCTACAGTGATATGACATATAAATAAACAACAATTTAATTTAATTTTGGAAAATAGGTAGGATACATAAGCAGAAGCTAATAGTTAGTTCGAGCAGCAGTAAGTTGGTTTAATCAACCTTTTTACTGCTAAATAAGCAGGATATGTAACTAGGGCATGTCCAACTCTGACTCCATGTCCTTCAATTAGTGATGAATACGAATAACCTGCTATGAAGATATAGACTATAGGAAAAACTACTTGCCAGATCAGAAAAACTTTGTCAATTGAGGCAACCAAATTTCTATATACTAATGAAAGAACAGCAGAGTTCAATAACAACTAGATAAATATCGTATCTCGTATTTTAATTTAAATCTGTGTAACCATTATTAACAGAAACTATAATTTTGTATCAAATATAACATTCTATCTTTATACGTTTGTCCGTTGAAGATTTCTTTGTCTTCTACTTAAATGAGTTGATATGTATATAACAATCACAATGACTGCAATAGCTATAATAATACCAGTCACCGTTATTCCAGTTGACGATGATGAATTTATATATGGAAAAAAGAGAAATGGGCCATTTACATTTATTGGAAATGTAAAAGTAATGTTTTGGCCGGAGTAATAATCATTATTTATATCCACATTTAACGCATATGTACCAGATTTCGGAAAAATATAATTGTACGCATAGTGACCATAGGGTACTAATATTGGATTTGTTTTTGTTAAGTCTTGACCATCAAGTGATATTCTTATTAAAATCGGCAAATCCACAAGATCATCTCCATTAATGCTACCTATTCTCAAGAGAATTTTGGCATTTTGGCCAGCTATTGGATTTGAAGGATCAGGTTTCATTTCCAGGTTATAGTTTCCTATGTTCTGTCTTATTGATCCTTTAATTGAATCAGCAAATGCTTCTTGCATTGTGATTACTGCATTATTTAAATAAATTAACGGTATTAACAATAATGAGAATAACAATAGCAAACTCAAAAGCATATTAGTATCAATAATAGTCAGAACTTCTATTTGTTTTTTATACTTTAGGTTCTGTTAACTTTTAGGGTCATCCACTACGCTGTTAACTAGCGGGTCATGGCTTAATACCAAGTCTTTTAAACTTTGAAACTTTATGTCTGGAAGTGGCCTTATTGGTGTAATAGGCAGCATAGCCAACCTTCATAGTTAATACGGAATTTTTAGTATTTAATAGTTCTTCGCCACAGAAAGCATTTTTTATATCTATTTTAGGATAACACCTGTGGATGAATATGAATACCGCGAATACCCCGAAATAGACGGTATTAAAAGGTATCTATTTCTTGCAACTGCAAGTCTAGAGGATGTAATAATTCCAATAGTGGATGTAGAATTATCACATATCATTCTTTTTGTAATGCTAACCTTACTTGGATTAGGGGTCTTGAAGGTGAATAAATAAACAAAAATAAAAAAGAAGAGAAAAGAACAGGACAATAGGATCTTATGAACTACACAACCTGTTTCCTATATATCTAACTTCATTTTATATTTTATAACAACGATTTATAATGAATGTTATTTAAGTATTTCCGTAAGGAATAATTGCTATTATATAAGAACGTATTCTGATGTTTTTTGTTTAGTTTAGAATAACTAGATGAATTAATGAAAAAACTATCAGACAATATGTTTAATATCCATCTAATGAAGATGAAAAGGAGTAGTGGAATTTCAAATGCAAGAAGAATTCTATAACATACACTTAGCAAAGTACAAGATATATTAAAAATCTTGTATTAGTTATACACATGATTATATGACAACAACAACAAAATCAGTAGGCGAAATAATGACTAAAAAGCTTGAAACTATTGCAATATCAAATTCGGCTCAAGAAGCAGCAAAGAAGATGAGAG
>JBJMFM010000004.1:0-3205 GCA_045808425.1 Nitrososphaeraceae archaeon
ACCTCACCCGCGATTAGGAGTGGTCACTATACATGATGCATGCCCAGCTTTTTCTACAAAGATATTCGAATCAGCTGATGACCTAGAGAGACTAAACATAAAATACAATATTGCATTGGTACCATTCTTTAACGAAAAGCAAGACCTTCCCAGGTTCCCTGAATTTGTTGATAAGATCAAATCATACAAGAACTGTGAAATTGTTTTACATGGTCTTTATCACGAGATGAAAAATGGTCAATTTGATAACTTTCATACAACTAAAGAACCAGACGCAGAAGAGCAGATACGCGCCGGGTTAGAGATATTCCACGAAATAGGAATAAACACCAATGTGTTTATACCACCAGCATGGAAATTGAACAACAGCTCAATCAAAGTATTAGAAAAGTTAGGATTCAAATTAGCAGAAGAGCAAGAAGAATATTTATTGTTACTTTCGCAACAAGAGTTTAAAAAAATAAAACTGCCAAAGGTTTTAAATTGGGATTCTACTGGCTATCCAGAAAAGAATATTGTGAATATGGGCAGAGATGAAAGAGCCTTCAAATTGCAGGTGGAAGAAAAACCACAAATTATCAGAATAGCTTTGCATCCAAGAGACCCTGCAGAAGCAATAGAAGACCAAAAACAAATGATATCGACATTAAAGGATAGTGGTTACGATATACCAACATATACAGAGCTCATGCCTAAGTTAGAAGAATTAGCTCCATCAACACGACTAGATTGAATAATATTCTTATATCATAACCTAAAGGATTAAGAATGGGGCAATTCTGATGTTCAAAAATAATATAAAGTTTGATGTGTGCGTAGAGTTTGTCTTAAAATAGTAGTAATAAATCAATTTCACGTACAGATCACACGGCTATAGCTTTTGCATGATTTATGTTGGGGTTTTCTTTGTTTTTTTTGGTAAGAACCAATTGTTCATTACACTTTTTTCCCAAAATTACTTCTAAATTTTCCATCTTTCTATAGATGTAATCCTTTATTGAAAACAAGAGTAGCTCTCTAATTAGTTCTTATGGTGTATTCTCTTTTATGGTCTATTTTCAAATAGTTTCTGTGCTATTACTTTACATAGAGTATAATCATCAATCGATAATTTTGTGATAATCCTCTGCTGTAGCGAATCTCTCTCCTGTTGAAGTAATTTTTGCCATTTGCGAAACTAAGGGTAGACTCATCTACCTACTTAGCATTTGGGTCTTTTTGGAGAATACCAAACGAAATTCCTTCATTATCCTTACATATCGCTAAAAGTCCCATGTTTGGAATTGGTATTTTAGCCATAACTTTGCCTCCTTTCGCTATAATCTTCTTAGAGAAATCTTCTATAGAAGGTACATCAATAGTATTTGTCATCCTGCTACTTGGATCACTACTGTGTGGATCCTTTCCAGTGAGTCCTCCGTTTATGCCTGGCTGGCTGTCTTCTCCAGTTTTTATAACCCAGTACTCTTGACCATCCAACTGATTGAATTCCCATCCGAAAACTGCTTCATAGAATTCCTTTGCGCTTTTGGAGTCATTTGCAACTATTTCAAAGTGCACAACTCTAGGCATAATAATAGAGGTCTTGAAGTAATTATTTAAGTTTGATGCTCCCTGCAAAGCTGCAATTATTTTTGTCTACGTTACGAAATTTTCCATAGCTGTTAACGAAAATTATAATTTGGTTAATAACTGAAATACAAAAAATTGAACTTTAGCTTTTAAACAATTGCTGTTCCTACTTAATTATACTAGTACTAGTCAGGATAATCTCTGTGAACATCCATGCACTAAAAAGATTAATCATCAGCTATGTGCTTTCAAAGCTTTCATGTAATCAACAATACCTATGATATATCAAAGAGTTTGTTAATTTCTAAAAAAGAATGCTGAGAATAATAGTAATGTTTGTCAGACGAAAATAATACAGAGAATGTTCAAAATAACAAAATTCAAAGTCTGTGTCATAGGAATGGTAGTAGGAGTGGGACTCATTAGCCTTATTCCATTTATGGGTCTTACATGCAAATGGTGTACTGGTACTGGTTAATGGTTAGTGACTAAAAACGCACCTGCTAAGTACACACTGCTTCTATCTTTTCCATCTTGTTTTACTACCACGTAATTACGGGAGACGTATGCAACAATGATAACTACACAAGCTAAAAAGCATCATTCTTATGTCGTTCTGGATAATGAGAGTTCTTGTTCACATAATGACAAGAAGAATGATCTACAGCATTATAGTTCTGAGTCTTCTTCTCCCCATCTACAAAGTCAAGAATCAAATTCAAATGCCGCTCTTAGAAAAATAGAAAGAGAAAGAAGGAAAGAAGAATCATCATCACCATTTCTCAAAAGGATTCTTATTGTAGATGATGATCCTGACGTTACATTAACCTTCAAGATAGGTTTAGAAGATGATAAATCATTTGAAGTGTATACATATACTGATCCATTAGAAGCATTATCAAGCTTCAGACCTCATTTTTATGATCTATTATTAGTGGATATAAATATGCCAAAAATGAATGGCTTTGAATTATGCAGCGGCATATTAGAAATCGATGTGAATGTGAGAATATGCTTTATTACTGCTGGTGACACAAATATAGAAGCTTTAAGGGAAATCTATCCTACATTAAGTATAGGATGCTTTATCAAAAAGCCAGTTTCAATAAATGAGTTGATTAAAAGACTAAAAATGGAGTTAGATTAATCACAGCAGTAGTGGCATATTGAGCTTAAAGAGAAGTAATACTTTCTTTCTGTTACTTCAATTCATATTTGTACCTGTTCCGCAAAATTGCTGCAATAAAATTTGGGATGGGATATTTTGCAGTATGCCATGATACTGAGAATAACAGCTTTGGTATTTGGGAATCTACTGAATTGGTATTTTCTAGAGGATATATCTACTGGCATTGAAACTCTCAGTTAAAAGAGGAAACCGGGAAATAACAACCTGTATAACACATCATCATGTTATCGATATAGATATGTCAAAAGACTCTACCCAAAATATACCCCAAGAAGCAACAAAACTAAAGAAGTTAGCAAAAGTTACAGCTAGATATATGGAAATGGAAGAATTCAAAGACTCAGATCATCATACTGGATATTTTTGCTACAATTGCATATATTTTATCAAACCAAATCATTGTGCTATTGTTACAGATGAAGGATCAGATGTATATGGTAAAAG
>JBJMFM010000005.1:0-9682 GCA_045808425.1 Nitrososphaeraceae archaeon
GCTCGTTACCTGACTTAACAGGACACCTCACGGCACGAGCTGGCGACGGCCATGCACCTCCTCTCAGCTTGTCTGGTAAAGTCTTCAGCTTGACCTTCACTCTGCTGTCGCCCCCGGTAAGATTCCCGGCGTTGACTCCAATTGAACCGCAGGCTTCACCCCTTGTGGTGCTCCCCCGCCAATTCCTTTAAGTTTCAGTCTTGCGACCGTACTCCCCAGGCGGCAGACTTAACGGCTTCCCTGCGGCACTGGGTTGGCACGAAGCCAACCCATCACCGAGTCTGCATCGTTTACAGCTGGGACTACCCGGGTATCTAATCCGGTTTGCTCCCCCAGCTTTCATCCCTCACCGTCGAGCGCGTTCTGGCAAGCCGCCTTCGCCACTGGTGGTCTTCTATGGATCAACGGATTTTACCCCTACCCATAAAGTACCGCTTGCCTCTCCCGCCTCCTAGCCCTGTAGTATCCCCCGCAGCCCATCTGTTGAGCAGCTGGATTTAACGGAAGACTTGCAGGACCGGCTACGGATGCTTTAGGCCCAATAATCGTCCCGACCACTCGGGGTGCTGGTATTACCGCGGCGGCTGACACCAGACTTGCCCACCCCTTATTCTGCACCATTTGTAGAGGTGCCAAAAGGTTTCCTTAGCGGAAACCACTCAGAGTAACCCTGTCAGGCTTTCGCCTATTGCAGAGGTTTCGCGCCTGCTGCGCCCCATAGGGCCTGGGCCCTTGTCTCAGTGCCCATCTCCGGGCTCCTCCTCTCAGAGCCCGTACCGGTAACAGGTTTGGTGGGCCATTACCTCACCAACAGCCTGATCGGCCGCAGTCCAATCCAGAGGCCATATAGATTTGGGCCATCAATCATTCCAGAAATAATGACCTATCGCGGTTTATCCTCAGTTTCCCGAGGTTATCCACGTCCCCTGGGCATGTTGACTACGTGTTACTGAGCCGTATGCCACGTATTACTACGTTGACTCGCATGGCTTAGTCCCACTCTGATAGCAGTCGGGTCCGGCAGGATCAACCGGAGTCAATCCTTTTTATTATTGTATAAATAAAGAGTACGGCCGGACAATAGTTATATTGTGCGGGTGTATGCATCACATGCATATGCACGTATGACCAACGTCAGATTCAATCATTTTATAATCGAATCTCCATATTATGAGCGTAACTGGAGGTCGGTGAATCACAGACTGGCACCACGGCCAAATTCATCGCCGACGCCGCCTTGCTTGTTACGTTCAGGAATTATTGTTAGAGCAAAATTAGAATATAAACCTTAGCACACTACATACAGAACTTTTCTCTCTTTTATGCCATATACAAATACAAACGGCTAAACTGTACATTATTACCAGACACATTCGACATTATGTAAGATGTGCTTTTGATAATTATCCATTAGTCTGTACCCTAGTTTCAATGAAGCAAATAAACAAATAAAAGATTCACAACTTAATTCCTTCTGACCTATGCAATTTTCGAAAGTTCAGAGAAGTTATAAAAATAAAACTCACAAATCAAAAATGCTCTATTACAGAGCTATGAACGTATTTGCTGGAGGGGTTAATCACAATATCCGATTTTTCGAGCCCTACCCTTTCTTCACTACTGCAGCAAAGGAGAAGTATCTGTATGATGTTGATGGAAATAAATATACAGATTATTGGATGGGGCATTGGGCGCTCATTCTTGGTCATTCTCCAAAACCAGTTGTAAAAGCTCTGTCAGAGCAGACAAAAAATGGGACACTGTATGGAACCGTCAACAAGGTCAGTGTGGAGCTGGGAGAATTAATTAAAAAATTTATGCCTAGGGCAGAGAGGATACGGTTCTGTAGCACAGGAGCAGAGGCGACTATGTATGCAGTCCGTTTAGCAAGAGCTAAAACTGGTAGAAGGGTAATTGCCAAAGTTATCGGGGGGTGGCACGGCTTCAATACAACCCTAATGCAGACCGTAAATCATCCCTTTGAGGTTCCGGAGGGACTAGGCATCATAGAGGACGAAGGTCAATTTGTAGAATCAATGCCGTTTAATGACTTGGATAGATCGCTTAAGGTACTAGAATCTATCAAGGACGACTTAGCATGTATTATTATCGAACCAGTTCTTGGCAGTGCAGGCTGCGTCCTACCTACAGATGGCTATTTACATGGTCTTCAACAATTTGCTCACAAAAATGGCAGCTTGTTCATATTGGATGAAATAGTAACTGGCTTCAGGGTGTCAATTCACGGTGCAGCAGCATTCTATAGACTTGAACCCGACTTGTTTACAATAGGAAAAATTGTAGGTGGAGGTCTGCCAATTGGAGCTGTCTGCGGCAACAAAGAAATCATGTCGCTTGCTGATCCTGTCTTGATGAAAGAAAAACAGTCACATTGTGCTGTAGGCGGAGGAACATTTTCAGCCAATCCAATCAGTATGACGGCTGGTCTTGCCACTCTCACGTACCTAAAAGAAAATAAAACAAGAATTTATAAAAAACTTGACAGACTAGGCAATATTACTAGGAAAGAGCTTGCTAAAATATTTTCAGAAGCTAAAATTGATGTGGAAATAACAGGAATAGGTTCACTTTATCTAACTCATTTTCTTGATAATACATTGAAAAAGATAACTAATGCGAGTGACGTTGCAATGTCAAATAAGGAGCTTCTCAAAAGATATCATATCACACTGATGGCCAATTATGGAATCTTCTTTCTGCCACTAAAGATGGGTGCGTTCTCTGATGCCCATGATGAAAATGATATCAAGAAGTTGCTTTCTGCTACACGTTCAATCGTCAGCTCTGGAATTTTATCTGAGAAATAGATCTGCTCACTGAAAGTCAAGTGACTTGTGCTGTCAAGCCCTCATTTTAATAAGACATAATAATAGTTGGTATTTTTATTTTTAAACTACTCTCTCCTGAAGAAAGATATCTGGATGAAGTTTGTATGGAGAATCTAAGTTATTTTCCTCTCAGCATAATGGAATACGAAAATAAAATCAAACTACAGTCACAATAAAACAACCAGTCTGCTATTTGAACTCTTTTTTTGCATATCTGTGGGAAGGCAACAATCTCCAATGCTAGAGATTAATTCAGATTTTAAAGTTCATTAAGAGCATCTGAAATACTTTGATATGTAAGGAATTTTAAGTATTAATTTATAAGTTTCCTAGATCTCAAGTGTAAGATGTCTCAATTATTTGGCGAAGCTACCCAGGATCTCCTCTCTCAATTTATAGAGGTTAGAAATAAAACCCTCGAACTTTTCAAGCCATTAAATATTGAGGATGCAGTTATACAGTCAAGTACTTTTGGAAGCCCACCGAACTGGCATATTGCTCATGTAACCTGGTTCTTCCAAAAGATTTTAGAGAAACACGGAGAACAAATTTCTTCCAACAAAACTGTCAATTTGGAATATCTCAACTCTTATTATCAAAGATTTGGCAAAATACTTCCTAAATCTGAGAGAGGCAAATTCCCCCGGCCAACCGTGGACGAGAGTATCAAGTACCGATCATTTATAGAAGAAAAGGTTATTTCATTTTTAAAGACAGCACAGTCTTCCAACAAACTATCTGAAGAACTCAAGTACGACATTCTGTTAGCCAATCAACATGAGATGCAGCATCAAGAACTAATGGTCTATGACTTTCAACATTATTTTCATCAATTCCCCGATGCGCATGACAATTACAAACCCCTGACACAGGTACACAGACAAGCTTATTTTTCTAAGCAAATAGAAAAGTCCGCTGGGATGGTACAAATCCCCGGTGGAATTTATGAACTAGGGTTCAATGGTGATCGTTTTTGTTACGACAATGAGACTCCAGAGCACAAGGTTTACTTGAACGCCTACAAAATAGATGTTGCGCCAGTGAGCAATGGCCGGTTTATGGAGTTTATTGAGGATAATGGATATGGTAAATCGAGATACTGGCTGGCCGATGGCTGGGATCATATAAGAGAAGAAAACTGGGTCGCCCCTCTTTACTGGGAATGCGATTCAGGCATGTGGATGAAAAAAGATTTTCGTGGTTTAAGAAAAATTGATCCAGACGAGCCTGTGATCAACATTAGCTATTATGAAGCTGATGCTTATGCAAAATGGGCTGGCAAAAGACTTCCGACTGAAGCAGAATGGGAGAAGGCTGCAAGCTGGAATGAAGAGCGACAGAAGAAGAGTCTTTATCCGTGGGGAAATGACAATCCCACTCCAATGCATGCGAATCTGTTGGAATCGTCTTTGTGGGGGCCCTCCAATATAGGTTCCTATCCAGCCGGCAGGAGCTATTATGGATGTCACCAGATGATAGGAGACGTATGGGAATGGACAGGATCCGAGTATACACTGTATCCGGGATTTAAGTCAAAGTTCTCTGAGTATACAGATAAATGGGCAATAAATCAAAAGGTGCTTCGCGGTGGTAGTTTTGCTACTCCAACCAATCAGATAAGAAACACTTATAGGAATTATTTCAAACCCCATGAAAGAATACCCTTTGCAGGCTTCCGCTGTGCTGAGGAAGTCTAGGAATTAATAATTTAATATATTTTGGCTAGGTTCTATTTAATTTGAAATATAACTAGATTGGGCATAAAACCGCCAAGTCAAACCATTTTCTTTGGTCCACTAAATTCATTTTTACTTCAAAACGATTATCATCAGCTATCTTTCGTATTTGTTTAAGCGAATATTTGTATGAATTTTCTGTATGTATTGATTCGCCTTCTTTAAACCTAAATGATTCTTCGATTAGTTTAATATAAGCTTCCTGATCTCTTTTTGAAACTAAATGCATTTCTACCCTTTGCTCCTCTTGATTGTAAAATGCATAGTGTTCAAAGTTTTTGATATCAAAGTCGCCTTCTAACTGTCTGTTAATCCTCGAAAGTAAGTTTAGATTGAACTTTGCTGTTATCTTAGCCTTGTCATTATAAGCTGAATTCAATATTGCTGGTTTTTTCTGAAGATCAAATCCTACTAGTAATAAATCCTTTCGTTCCATTTTATCTCTTAGCATTTGAAAAAAAGACATAGCTTCTCTAGGTTCAAAATTTCCAACACTTGAACCCAAAAAAATTATTAGTTTCCTAGAAGGAACATGATATTCAGTTGTTATAAAGTCAGTTGCTTTGTCTATACCGTTCGCATAATCTGAAGAAATACCTGTTATATGAAGATTTGGATAATCTACTGATAGACTTTTTATAGATTCTAAAAGTATGCTATGAGATACATCTATAGGGAAATAGTAAAGAGAACCTTGTCTTTGTAATACATGCTCAAAGAGAATTCTAGTTTTAGAAGCGCTTCCACTACCCAGCTCCACTATGCTAATATCCCCTGAGCAAATGTTCATAATATCAGTTGATTTTTCTCTCAAAATATCCGTCTCAGTGCGAGTTATGTAATACTCCGGTTGAAGACATATTTGTTCGAATAGAGCTGAGCCTATTTCATCGTAAAAATATTTTGATTTGAGAGTTTTTCTTGGAAGACTCAAACCGCTCTTAACATCCAATGCAAATTCGTTAAGAGCGAGTTTGGATTTGCTAACCTCATGTATTCTCTGCATTTTCTTCAATTTAAACTGCGTTGACTACATAGTGATCCATTTATAATATTTTAGGTAATTCACAGATATATTAAATATCATCCTAATAATTTAATCGATACAAAGTAATACCGATGTAGCTTTTAATTTTGTTGCTTTTTATATATGTGCTAGGAATAGTCTTGTCGGCAGATTATTATCGAAGCTATTTTTATTACAAGATATACAATTTATCATTAGTTTGTTAAATCGACCACGTTATGCCATAGGATGATAGTAACTATCTTTTTCTAAATTGTCGTCACTTTGCTGGAGATCATGTACAATTACATTTGAATTTATCTTGAATTAAAAATATGGCTTACTTTATAACATTCTCCATTTTGAATCTATGAATTATTATAATGGACTAACAGACCTAAATTATTAACAGACATGATCAATATATTGATACCGCTTATTGGCATCCTTGCAACTATATTCGCGGTTTCAAGTACAGTTCCCCAGATAGTCAAAGGTATGAAGACAAGAAAAATGGATGACGTTTCAGTACTGCTAATTATGGCTTTAATTGTAGGACTATCGTTATGGGTGGTCTATGGTATAGCTAAAAACGACATAGTAATTGTAGGAGGTAACTCAGTTGGCGTCTCATTAAATGCAATATTATTATTACTAAAAATAAAATATTCACGAGAACCCATAAGTTAGATATATAAAAATGGATTTAGCGTCATGCATTTCATAGGAAATTAATTCAATAAATGTTTCATACTATCATTGTCAATTAGTGAGCTGCTAGAGACGTATATATCCCAGTACATTAATAAAAGATAATATAATATAATGATTCTGGTAATCGCCAACCCCGATCTTTCCACTCTTTTTTCTATTATTTATGCAATAGTGATGTAGATTAATTATTCGTTAGATGGCTACCAATTATGGGAATGGAATTGGAAGTCTAATTGGAACCTTATCTCTGCGTGGTCGATCATTATCCTTCTCCAATATGCTATTTTTGTGATTATCCATCTTTTTATTAATATTGTTATCGCCAGTCAGATGACGTTTACTAATGCTATCTATGTGATGATTAGATTTATGGCTATCACTGCCGGAATCAGACTTGTCGTACTTAGTGTTACCAGTGATTTCATCCAAATTTGCTTTTTCAGAAGAAGGCGATCCATTCGTCTTCCTGCTGTTGTCACCATTCTTAGAACCATCAGTACTACCACTCTTACTGCTGCCACCCTGTTCCTCATCATACTGTCCAGCGCTATTGGATCCTTTACCACTAGTATTAATTGGATTATTGCTAGCAAGACTTTCGTTATTTGTTGGATTGGCACTACTCTCCAATAGAGGTTGATTATATTGACCGGTCACAGCTGGTGCTTCAGTATCATTTATGCCAGAAAGCGAGGTCGATATAGATTTTGCTGCATAGTCTACAGAAGATATTTCAGATATTGTAAGGTCTTCTTCTACTTGTACTTGTTGACTTTTAGTAGGCGATGTGATTTTTATTGAATTGAGGTTTACCATGGTTTGCTCAGTATTTAGCAACGCCTTTGGTTGGTGCACATAAGAGGAATTATAAAGAGCAGAAGACATACACATCGTAAGAACAACAAGGGATATCATTATAAATTTCAATTGTAGTCACATGTTGCCTATACGGGCAAACATATATTTCCTGCTACATGCACTTAGTTTCTATGCAATCGTGTTATCGAAGATAAATGTAGAAAATATTTTCATTTTTGTATAGCGGTATCTAAATTACTTTTTGCTTTCAGATATATTGATTTGAGATGACAAAATATTGTCATTTCTTGACAACTGCTGTCTATATCTTCTATAGTCTTGATCTACTTCCACAGCTGCTGTTAATATTTTACTCTTTATAGATTTAGACGATTGTAAGAACATGCGAGTATCTTTTGGTAGACAATGTCCTCCAATTCCTTCTCTTGGTTCTAGAATATTTACATTCCATTTAGTATTAAGAGCATCTCGTAGTTCTGAAAAGTTTATGTTATTTGCTTGGCAATATAGGTACAGATCTTCAGCAAATGCAATTTGTAGATATCTATGTGCATTCTCTATAGTCTTTGTCATTTCAGCAACTTCTATTTTTGATACTGGATGCATAGGAATGCCAAGACTTGTTCTTGTAACTGGCTTGTTATTATTAGTATTTATATTATTATTACCAGTTTGTGTTAGTATACTATCATTATCAGCATCAGCAATAACGCAAGTACTACTATTACTATTACTAACACCGCTGCTACTATTTCCTCCATTATAGAACTGCATTGCTGCTTCAAGGCAACAATCATAAACTCCGCCAACTACACGAAGCTGGTTTACACCGTGTTCTTTCTCTTCTAAAGCATACCATCGATGAGGTGCATGAGCTACATGCAATCTATGACCAAGTATTTCAAGCACTTTGTTTGAAGTCCCTCTTGGAATAGTACTCTCTATTGAGACAAGTGCTCCATTTCTCTTTGCTTCCTTTGAAATCCTACCAATTACAGACAATAAACCTTCTATGTACGGTGAGAACATATCTTCAGGTTTATGCGTAGACACACAAATAATATAAACATCAAAATCACTAAAATCAGTAGCTTTCTTTATTCCTGCAGTTTTTTCTGCACGATCTATTGCTTTAGGACTAATATCGTATCCATAGACATCATCAAATCCTTTCTCCTTGACATATTTTGCTACAGGTAGTCCTAACTGACCAAGTCCAACAATTAATATTTTATTAAATCGCATATGTCTGCGTTGTTTTCGATCTACTGCTAACAATATCCTACATTAGTCATGAGTTATACTTATTAAAGAATTAAGAAACAAAAACAGATAAATTATTCACTATTGAATTTATGTTTGCCCCTATGTAGAATTCCACTAATAATATGTTAACATAGATGTTACAAGTACATTTCTATTAAAACATGTAGAAACTGAAAATATTGGGCTTAATATCTTATATTAAGAAGAAGACACTTGCACTATTATAAATAGACAAAAATATTAATAAATAGCAAATTTATAATACAACTTCGTTAAAATACCTGAAGTCATTGGTTGCTAAATAAATTCAGAAATTCACTAGAACCTATAATGTCAAAACTCGGATTGATTTTTGCTTCTTTAGGTCTGTCTGCAAATTTTTGGACTATGATAGGTTTAGCAACATCAACCTTAGCCGGTGTGGTATATGCAATGCCAGCAGCAACTCCAACCATAAGATTACCTTGGTTTTATGCTTCTATTATTGGTAGTATTCTTCTTTTAATTTCAGGTTTTTTTGACATTATTGACGGCAATGTTGCAAGAATGACAAGACAATCTTCTAAAAAAGGAGCATTTCTTGATTCTTCACTTGATAAATTAGCGGAAGCGATTATATTCATAGGCATAGCCGCTGGTAGTCTTGCTGATCCATTATTGTGTATGATTGCATTATCTCTTTCTCTTATGGTAAGCTACGTTAGAGCAAGAGCCGAATCATTTGGTATAGAATTAAAGGGCATTGGTATTGGAGAACGGGCTGAAAGATTACTAATAATTGCAATAATGGGGCTCATCCCAGTTGTAGGCATTATACAGTGGGCAGTCATAGTAGTTTCGGTAGTATCTGGAATAACACTTGTCCAGAGAATTGCTGTAACATTAAAAATGTTATAAAAATAGTTAACTACTATTATCTTAACAAAAAAAGTTAATATAAGTAATGACAGAAAGGTAACATGAGAGCCTGTGCCTAAAACCGTAAACTACATGTACATAACAAGACAGATAGAAGACCTCCTAAAAGTTACGTCTTTTTTAGAGTATTTGCAGAAACAGCGAACAGTCGAAGAAGGCCTACTATTCAGGTATTAAACATTTTCAGGAATTTTTAAACGCAAAATATTCTGGGAAAACAGTAGAATCCATTTTATCTTGTCTAAATAATGATGACAATGGACAGGAACAGAAAATAGACGTTTATTGGCTGCTGGATAATTTCGTATCTTTTCTTATACAACTTAACCTTTCTATTCCAAGTGTAGATCTGTATATTGCTGCAATAAGGTCTT
>JBJMFM010000006.1:0-3021 GCA_045808425.1 Nitrososphaeraceae archaeon
CCAGTATGATGATCTGAGTCTTTGAATTCTTCCATTTCCATATATCTAGCTGTAACTTTTGCTAACTTCTTTAGTTTTGTTGCTTCTTGTGGTATATTTTGGGTAGAGTCTTTTGACATATCTATATCGATAACATGATGATGTGTTATACAGGTTGTTATTTCCCGGTTTCCTCTTTTAACTGAGAGTTTCAATTCCAGTAAATATACCCTTAGAAGGTATCTAGTTCTGCTGACTTGAAATTGTTATTTGTACCTATTGCTGTCATCATTTGGGCCCTGGTCATTCTTTTTATTGATACTATTAGCTTCATCGTTTGAGCTATCTAGCGAACTTTTAGTGTCTGAACTACTACTGCTATGTGGCCACCACCATTTTTATCACCAGTGTCGCTATTACTTCCTATGCTGCTTACTCTTCTAGAAGATTCATTAGATTTTGTGGCATAAGCATCTATACCAATAACCGTATCACATTTGAAAATACCTGTAGATGTCAAAGAAAATGCTAGTATTGGAACAATGAATATTGTGATAAAGATATGGGTGTTAGAACTCTTTTTGCATTTTCCGATTATTTACGAGCTCTGTTTGCGTTAATATTTAAGCATAGCTAGTAAAGTATTAGCTATTTGTATACATAGACTATGACCATAGTATGTATGAAAGACTAGAAGTAATGCAGGAAAAACAAGCCCAAAATGGATAAATAAGAAAAAAAAGATGTACGTCGCCTAGTATGCATATTCCGCAGTTAGCGTTATTGTTCGTTACTTAACTTTATCGTCGATTCTTAACTGCGTGGACTATTGCTGTCGGAGTTGTCATTATCACTACTACTGCCACTACTGCCGCCGCTGCCACTAGTACCAGTATTGTAAATAGGATTGAAGCAATCTCCTACTTCCTTTTCTGTAGCATATCCTTTTGTTCCCTCTGCATCGGAAAGACAATTCTGGAAGTTTTTATAGTCATTACGAGCTGACGATGAGGAGGTACCATCATTACTGGTACTACTTTGTCCTAAGCTTCCCAATACGGGGCTTGAAAGAATACCTGGCAATGCAAGGATGGTTGCTGCAGCAATTACCGCAACTATTGACATTATTTGCCTTGTTTTATTCATTGCTTTGTTGATATAATTCTACACTGGTATAATTAAGCTGTTGGCTCAATCTTTTGTTACTTGCTGTTCATATTATTTTGTCAATTCCATTCAGAGTTTTCAGAATCTCAATGCAGGTGTACGATAACGAATAGCCTGATATCATAGTTAATCTGCTGGCTGGCAACAATTGCATTATGTATGTTGTATATCTTTCATAAACTTTCGTAGATATCGTTCAGATTCAGAGAGAAAACAAAACTAGGTTAAGGTTGTCCTGACATAAGGGATTTTGACTTAGTCTTAAACACTACTGTCATCTTGGAGTGGTCCTGTTCGTCCTAAGATATCAAATTTCGCCACAATCAGCCTTAAACAATGGAATATTCCTACTAATGAATCAAAAAAACTTTGCTTTGTTAAACCATCAAAATACAATGTCTTGAATAGTCGTATATCTTCTAATGAATATTCTCCATTTTCTTTTACTGGAGTTGTTACGAGTTCCAAGTTTAGCTGTGCGCATAGTGTCTCAATATCATAAAGCAATTCAAGTTTAGTTGTGGTATATTTTATAATAGATTGCTCTTGCGGATTGAATCTTATTTTTCCACCCACTATCAGGCTGTCTGTAGATCTCTTATGAAATCCAACGTTTAAGACCATATACCCCTTTACTATCATGAAATTGTAATCTGTGTTTTCGTCAGGAACTAAACTTACCTCATATTCCTCTTCTTTGAGCCATTTTTTGACTGCATCTACCGCCTCTTGTTTTGATTTAAAATCTACCATTAAGATGACTTATTTAGCTATGATGCATATTGGTTTTTGGTATGCTTTATAAGCAAAAATAGATAGATAGACATGAGGGAGATGCAATTGCTATTCACTCGCTAACTCACTCCCCCCTGGTCTGGTGTTTCAACATATTATATTCATAATACTTCGATAACCTCAAATGAATAATTTGAATACTGCTAGAGCTAGTAATATCAAAGCTGATTCCCCTGAAGTTAAAGAGGTTGTTGACTTTGCTGAGAGGTTTAGAGATTCAATAAATGAGAAAATTGAAGTTTGGAGAATATTTTAAAAGCAAAATAAAAAAATGAAATTTGGGTATTTGATTGAGCACTCTTGTTGGCTAAGGACAATTTAGTGCACTCTTGGTTGATTTAGCTGCTTGTATTAGCTGATTTGCTTGTTGTTGAGTGAGTTGACCATTCTGGACTTTGGTATTAGCTTTTGTTCTTATACTCATTTTTAATTTTATTTATTTCAGAGTAAGATACCTTGGGATCCGTCATATCATACCAGCATGATATACAGCAGTAACAACAATCATTAAAAATCTGAACTTCATTCTTTTTGCATTTGTCACATAACATCATATAGTTAAAATACAATGTAGTCAACCGGACAAAACATAAAAAGCTTGTATCAAAGTTAACGCATTAATACGAATATAACATAGTATCATGTTATTACATGACTCTTTTCTAGCAACCGAACTAACCATAAGGGTGTTTTGCTATGCCTAGACAGTTAACAGAACTTCCTTGTAGAGAGGTTATGCCCTGCAAAAAACTAGATATGAAACCGTTCTAATATGGCTTTTGAAATATTGCCACTCATTTAAGAATTAGTATTGATGCTTCAGATTACCATACTAGTCAATAAGCGCATTAATGCGCTTTCTATCGAGAAATATTTATTTCTCATTTGATACTTATTTTATTTTATTTTAATAATTCTCTCTCTGCGTCAGTATAATCTATAACTGGACCATCGACTAAATCAGATTCCCATATAGCACAAGCTAAACCGCATTTACGACATATCAGATTAATAATATGTTTATTGATTCTTACAGGATTTAGTGTGAAGTGTCTGCAGTTTGAAATCAAATCAATTCAT
>JBJMFM010000007.1:0-17438 GCA_045808425.1 Nitrososphaeraceae archaeon
GGCGAGGTTGATTCTATAGTCAAAGACTCATCTCAAAGTTACCTATAAATTTGAAAGTATAAAACATTAACTAAAAAAATTATATATTATGAAAGTTTTTGGCATAAAACATACACTATGATACGAATCAAAGCATGATAATTCCAAATCAGCATTCAAAGATTCGATTATGCTAAAGCACATATTAGAAACGATATAAAAGACTTTTTCATATGCGTTAACAAAATGAAAGCTATTGCCGGATCATATGATTCTGCAGTCAAGTGAACTCGATATCAATCATAACTACTGCTGCTATCTGTGAAGCTATAGAACTTTAAAGCCAGTCTAAATGCATCAAATATGTCATTATATGATGTTGCTTCTTTATCTAGTGTTCCATCGTTATCTACAGCAGTCCTAAGCGAGGTTACTAGCTTATCAAATCTATCTGGATTGATAGCAATTTTTCTAGGATCCTGTTCCAATATCATTTTGCTCTAATACTTTCTATGAAGTAAATCAATCTCTAAAATCTTCACGATAGGCATTATCATCGGTGAACCTATCCGCTTTATTCTTATCATCTTGAAAATATTCGCTATATGTATCAGTGAATCTTTCTTGTTCGTATCGGTCAGTTTGATATTCTTCATCAGATGCTTCTTGTTCTTCTTGGTTATTATTATCCTCCTGTGCAATTTGCCATAGAAAGCTCGTTGCAGACATTCCTATATTATCAAATGAACTAATCGGTAGTCCTAGGTCATATTGAGATTCTTGAATAATACGTGCGTACCGCTCCATTTTCTCGTATTCATCTTTATTCTTTGCAATCACATATCCTTTCCAAGCTTTATGTAAAGCACCCCAAACCTGATTCTCAAAGAAGCCTGAGTCTAGCATTTTTGACCTGTCTGTGTTTATCATATAATCTGATTTTTTCCTTGATTTTAAGTATCGTCAAGAGCAGTCAGGGATTTCTTTCGTCTCTTAAATCGACAGTATTTCATTGTAAATAGTTTTGCTGAGATAATATACACCATTTAATTCTCAGGTTTTAAATTTTTTTATCTGAGTAATATTATGATAAGTATGTGAGCAATCATGTCATACGATAGTTGGACCACACTCGTTGAGCTCTATAGAACTTTAAGTAGAATTGTAGCTGCTACTGTCTCTTATCTTCTATTATCAAGCAATTTTAGCTAAACTCAAAATATGGCAATTATATTCATTCTAACCCGGCTTGAATTTTCGAGCCTAGGGTTTGAATAGCAATAGGGATAAAAACAATAAGTATTCAACTTGGGAAGATATTATTAGTATAACAGTTGGAGAAATAATCGCTTTCTGCTATGTTTCCTAGTATCCACCAGCAACAGATTGTGCCACATTTCCTGAAAGCTTCTACAGTAGGTTTGAAAGAAGTTTTTTTCATTCTTGCAGGAAATTTCTTGTATCCTTCTCTCTTCTTCCTCGCATACCAAAGAGATAAGGTTAGACCTTCATAATTCCATCAGAATTTGTGCTTGGGTCTATCTATCATAAACATGGATTGGATGGGAATATCGTCGAACAGAGTATCATCATAAGATAGTTTAATGCGTTTGCAATCATACTATTGTCAAAACTTAATGAACCATACTTATTATGGCATCATCGTTTCACTGAGCTCGTAGGTTAAGAACCCTGATTTGTTTTTATGTTTAGCTCGTAAAAATATTTCAATATCAGTTGATCGATGTAAGCCTCAAGATAGTTTCTAGAAGGGTTAATCTATCATAAAATGCTAGCTCTCAGTGGATACATTAGGTACGAGACCGGCAACAAAGACGGAAACACTTCTATATTGAACCGATATTAGAGGGTAAAAAAGATCTAGGCTTTAGACAGAGCAGAACATGGTACTTTATCATGATCTACTAGAGCATCGTTTTAAAATAATACCAATCTGGTTTGATCATATTGCATTTATTTGATATTACAAACTTTGTTAAAAAATGTGTATTAGCAGTCAACAAAAGTATTTTGATTTGAAAATCCGCTTACATAGTCTTTTTCAACAATCATTAACCTTACAAATAGGAGGCATTTCTTGCTTGTGTTTATTATTTTTGACAAGATCCTGTATCCTCTGAAGATATTTTGGATTCAACTTTGAGTTGTACGATATATTGGCATCCAGTCGTCTCAATATATGATCTATCTCTTCATAGGATAACCCAATCTCACCTTCTGCTGTTTGTGCCCTCCATAATCTGGGACTACTTTTCTTTTCTAAAATCATAGACGGGATTTGCAAATGCCTCGCTAGTTCTCTTACATCAGTTTTGTATAGATCGGCTATAGGAAAAATATCAGCAGCGCCATCGCCATGTTTAGTATAATAACCTAGTCTTAGTTCACTTTTGTCAGTTGTTCCTAGAACTAATCTGTGCATTACTGCAGCATAATAGTAAAGGATACCCATTCTGAGGCGAGAAGCAAAGTTGCCTTGTGCCAGTTTGTTCCTTGGCAACTTTCCTATTAATGACTTTTTCATGGCGCCTATCTCGATCGTCCTATACTTTACTCTTAGACACTTTGCTATATGTTGCGCATCGTATATGTCACTTTTAGGAGTGATGTTCGAATCTGGCAAAATTAATGCAAAGACATATCGAGGTCCAAGAGCTTTCACAGCGAGGGTAGCCGCTACTGAAGAATCTAGTCCTCCACTTAGTCCAACAATAACTCCCTCAGAGTTACGTTTTTGTGTCTCCTTGGCTATAAAATCTGTTACAATTCTGATAACTTTATGTGGTTCCACACCTTAGAATAAATTGAAATAATATATTATCGCTATCATAAAAAATGTTTTCAAATTGCCATGCAGAACATCACAGGCGAAAAAATTATTTATTTATGGCCATGACCACAAAGTCATGTGCTTAATAGTAAAATTAATTCTTTGTTTTCTTTTTTGGTGAGGCAAGGTTTAAAGTCAGTACAACGTCGAATACTATGGTCTACCACCTGTGAAGGTAATAAACTCTGCAATTAACTTAATTACAAAAGCAATTCCTCCCACGACACCCAGGCCAAGAAGCACTAAACGTAAATGTGTCGTGTAGTCATCCTTGCTTGTCTTCTTAGCTAGTTTTAATGTCTGGAACATTTCTAGAACCTTCCTTTCAATGAAAGACAAAGAGTTCATTCAACCTTCTCTTTATCTGATATTTGAACTTACCTTTTGATGACTCATATTTTGAGCAATATGATCTTTTCCTATGTTACTCAAAGAGAACTGGTCAAAATTAATGCTTATACGATTTCTTGTATAAAATCTATTTACCGGAGTGCATGGTTAGTCAAAGTGGTCAAATCCTAACAATATATAGTGTTAATCTACCTTATTATCCTGAAGGAGACGACTGAACTGTATAGATCGGCTCTTTTTCGGTCCTCTGCATTTCTACAAATGTCTCGCTGTTTTGAATTCCTTCAATTTTGCCAATACGTTCGATGACAATATTGTGCAGTTCTTCTAGCGTACGCGCGTTTAGAGAAACTATCATGTCAAACCTGCCTGTAACTTCAGACAAGGATCTAACTTCTGTAATCTTTAATAACTCTGAATGAATTGGTTCTTTTAATTTTGGATCTCTGTTAATACCAACAGTTGCCTTGACATTAATCCCGAGTATACCCTCATTGACTATAACTGTAAACTTTTTAATAAGACCTCTTTTACCAAGACGTTTTATTCTACTATACAGAACAGATGCATTAACATTGAGTTTATTGCTCAACTGCGGCACTGATATACTTGCGTCTGTAGTCAATTCAGATAATATCCTCATATCTAATTCGTCAAATCTTTGCAAATTTCTTCTACTTTTAGCTTAGTAGCCGCATTAATAAATGTAATTTTTAAATATTTCACAAATTTGAATGTAAGTATGACAACATTTAATCTTATATTTCGATCATATATTTATCGCCTGTGCATTTGTTCTATTACATTATATAATAATAGCAATTATTATATAATTTAAGGAAGAATTCTCAATAGATGTTTGGCAGGGGACGAATAAAAAGGGGGGATTACCTTTTTGTTGTCAAAAAAGATCAAAGTTATAATACTTTGGTCATAGGTAGGGCGGAGTCAATCAATGGAGACAGAATTCAGATCAGAGGTACTTACATACGGCCCATAGGTTTGATTGAACGTGTAAAATCAGGACGTGCAGAGGGTCGGCCAAAGGAAGTTCTAAACAACCCTGATCCAAACAACTGCATATTTATGTTGATTGACAAAGTCGAAAGTGGCAACTTTAATGAAGAGGTCGATCGGAGTAGCAGCAGCAAGATTATATGGATAAACGAGAAACGATACTATGTTCTTGACGGTTGGGTACGAGAGAACCTTCCTGACATGTTTTCCGATGTTTTAAGAGCAAGTAGTGAACATGAAAGGCTACAGGCCCGAGCAACTCTTCTTGAAAAAATGAATTCACTATATGAAAAAGACCTCAAGGACCATCTTTACGCAGTAGCCAGAAGTACCAAAATTCTATAATATTTTGAAAGTTTTATATTATGGTCCTATACAGAGCATCTTTGGATCATGGAATACGTGTATGCCGCTTTATTGTTACACAAGCTGAAGCAAGATATCTCAGAGGATAATGTCAAGAACATCATAAAAGCAGCAGGCGCTACCCCTAATGATGTTCAGGTGAAAGCATTGGTCACAGCTTTAAGTGAAGTAAATATAGATGAAGCCTTAAAGGCGGCACCAATAGCAACAGCGCCGGTTGCTGCTCCCGCTGCTGGAGCCACAGAAGTGTCTGGAAGTCAACCAAAAGCAGAAGAGGAAAAGAAAGAGGAAAAGAAGGAAGAAGAGGCATTAGAAGGACTTTCTGCATTGTTTGGATAGAATTCCATATTTTTTAATTCAATTAACTCCTATGCATGTTAGATGATCTTAGCTAAAAATCTGTAGAACAACAAGCAAAATGATATAAATTTGTATAGCTACTAGTGTGCTTGTATCCAAATTCTTCCGTGTGAAACTATTTCAGTTAGTCGGTGAATAGCCATTTCCAACTGCTATATTTGCTAATGATTTTGCTTTTGTTTGTGCCGTGACAAGAACAAAATGACAAGTGTCAGCTGATAAATACCCTGCTTCTGCCGCCAATGCAGTTACATTACCTTGTGCTTCGGAAATTAAGAATGTAGCTGTTTCCCCTGTTGGATAAGCTGCTTTTAGCGATACGGCAATAGCAGATAGAAACGAAGCCTTCAATTCAGTACTATATTCCATCAAGTCTATTTTTAGATCCTTTTCCTCAAAGAAAAGTCCCTCCGTAATAGCACAGTTAATAGCAATCCCAGCTTCAACTGGTTTGATATTGAGCTTACTCAATAATGAGGCAAGTTTCTGAGATATAACAGTGCCAGACCTTGCAGCTATTGTATCTTTGGTTACCAAAATATTGCCCTGCTCAATTTTGGTCGGAACATTAGCCTCCTTGAATTCCGATAGTACTGGACCAGGAGCAATCCCTGTATTTCCTGAAGTAATTACAATATCCTTAGTAGCAATATCTCCAGTCTTTGCTGGAAGAAATACTTTATTTTGGCTTAAAAGCAAATTTAGTTTAAATGGGCTTATATCAGTAAACATCAATGCACACTGCCCCTCCAATACTTTGCTCAGCTTTGCCAGACCTGCTATATCACTTACTTTTTCAAATGCTCTTTGAGCAACCTTATTTTTGATTATGAGAATTTTTATATTATTTCGAAATTTCTTACGAACCATCATTAATTGAGTGGCTCGAACTTTGGTTATCTTGGAAAGGGCAATGACATTATTATGTTTTACGAGCTCTTGTAGCTCGTTATACATCAACCGCTTCTTTTTAGGAAAATTCTTAATACCTGTTGTAGCTGTTACTTTGGATATCAACCTTATTTATCGACCCTCTTCTTTAATTGCTGTAAGTTTTGCTGCCTTACCCATTGTAAGTTTTACTGTTACATTTCGAATATTCTTTTCTCCTTGGGGTAGTTTTTTTTCGAGCATGGCAATAACTGCATTAGCATTGACAGTCAATTGATCATCATCCATTTCTTCATCTCCGATTTTAACAGAAATGTTGAGTTGGTTTTTTGTTCTAACACGAACAGAATTTCTAAAGCGATCTGCAATTGCTTCTATTGGTGCTCCATAGGGCAATGGTGTTGGCATTTTGCCTTTGGGGCCTAAAAATTGCCCCAATGAGCGACCAACTGTGGGCATTAATGCAGTATCAGAGAGAAAGAAGTTATATGCTCTTGAGATTTTCCGAGCTTCTCTCTTGTTAGTGCCTATTCTATCAAGTTCTTCTGGTTCAATTATTCTATCAATTCCTGCTCGGTGCGCCCTCGTTCCCATGTCGCCGGATCCGACCACACAGATCGTTGCAGGCTGGCTTGGTTTGTGTGGTAATGGTACTATCTCGTTGAAATTAAATCCTTTTTTAACATCAATATCTTTTAACACTAATGTTAATTCGACTGATTGTTTGAAATTACGTTTAGGTGCTGCTTCTCTTGCACTTTTTACTAGCAAATTAAGCTGCTTGCTGATTGGCATGACGTACTCAAATTCTCTAGAATCAAGACGCTACTTAAAATTGTTAGCATCTGATGTATATTTTGATATCCGATGCCCCTACAGGTAGGTTGAGTGAAAGATATATTCTATTTATATATATGTATATATGCAACTTATGAATAAAAGATCCTTCCATATACAGGAATCAGCATGTAATGTGGATTATAACATTACTGACGGTAGATGTTGTCTAGTTTATGATTAGAAAGCGGGCCCGGTGGGCTTCGATCCCACGACTTCCGGCTCTCTACGAGGGGCTTAGAAGGCAGGCGCTCTATCCATGCTGAGCTACGAGCCCACATCATTAGGGAAGATTATACCACTTACATAGTAGTACAAGCTGCCTAGCATGTTAACGTCAAAAGCAGACTAGCCTTTATAAAATGTTTTAGTCTAATGCATTGCTAAATAATTTGTGTTAAATTTTGATTTTTGTTATAGAACTCTATCTTTAGTTTTGAATTGACAATCAGATTCATGATACTCTCTAACAAGATAATTATAATTCAGAACAAGTTGCATTTGGGCATACAACTTCGAATATACCTGTTAGGATGCAATGTATTTGTGAGGACTATATCTAATATTATCATTATTTATGAACTAGAAGGATTAAAGTGTATTTGCTATCAAGGCACTGACCGTGTTTGGACTATATAAAATGTGGAATATATTCTCACACTTGCAGTTTGACAAACCATTAATACCACAACCGTTTAGTGCATATAGACTATGGAATGATAATAATGGTTGTACATGATAATAATGAATTACTAGATAATAGTGATAAGATTTGCTACTTGTAAGCGACAGAGGATTATATCTAACACTATTAATAAAGAATCACAGAATGAAAAATATAGATTTTTTCCAACTGAGAGCAAGGTCTTAATTTAAGTTTTGAATTGTGATGGTCAAGGTGCACTTAAATATTAAGATACATCTATAAACTGAATGGAATTACGCGTGGTAAAAAAAATTGGGGTATTAATGTAGATGATAAAAGGGACGTTGCTGTCTAATAGTGATCAAAAAACTACAGGAGAGAAAATAATAGAACAAAAAGAACCATTAGTTGATAAAATGGTAAAGGAGTTCGAAGAAAATTCACGTAAACTAGAGAAGATGAGATCCTTACTTTATACTGCCGGAGATGTTGAAGTTGGCAGTACACCTTATGAAGTAATATATGAAACTAGGACATACAAACTTGCACACTATTATCCATTGGTCAGTAAGCTCGCAAAAACGCCAGTTTTACTGGTTTATGCATTGATCAATAAATCATACATCTTGGACTTACAGCCAGATAAAAGCTGGGTCCGTAATTTATTAAGGCAGGGTTTTGACGTTTACCTTATTGATTGGAAAACTCCAACGAATATTGACAAATTCACTTCCTTTGATGACTTTATAAATTGTTATATGGATGATTGCGTAGAAACTGTAAGAAAGAAAAACTATGTAGACAAGATAACTTTGCATGGTTATTGTATGGGTGCTACAATGTCTGTAATTTATACAAGTCTATATCAAGAAAAAATTAGGAATCTTGCAACAATAGCACCTGTAATTGATGCAACTAAGGACACGACTGTACTAGGTAACTTTTGTAAGCATATTAATATAGATAAAATATTTGATTCTGTTGGTAATTTACCCCCTGAGCAACTTTACGCATGCTATGCTGCACTGAAGCCATTTAAGCAAGGAGTAAACAAATACTTCAATTTAGCTGAGAATATTGATAATGATCAATTCGTACAGAATTTTCTTAGGATAGAGAAATGGCTTTACGATACGCCGCCCATCGCTGGCGAAACGATCAGACAATGGATTAAAGATATTTATCAGAATAATCTTCTGATAAGAAATGAAATGAAGATAGGCAACGATATTATCGATCTATCAAAGATTAAAATCCCACTACTTAATATAGTTGCTGAAGAAGATCACCTTGTATCATCGGAGTGCAGCGTTCCTTTAAATGATGCAGTATCAAGTACCGATAAAAGATTAATGCGCTTTCATACTGGCCACGTGGGTCTAATTGCTAGCACCTACTCTCAAAATAATGTTCTACCAAAGGTAGGGCAATGGCTTAGATCACGATCACAATAGCAAGGAATTATTACAAATTCTTGTACAATCGTATCTCATATTTAGAATATATCGTTTAGAAATAGACACGGCATCAATTTGAGCAAAAATGGCGTACCTTGAGGATAATACCCCATATACTATCCAAAAGCTACTTACCTGGAAGATCTCTTCTCTTTCTATCAATAGGTATTAATACCACCTGTACTAAGTCACCCTCTTCAATATTTAGCGCTTGTCGTTCGGCTTCAGGAATAGAAATTCTACCTCCGCTCTGGACAGTTGTTTTAAACATTGCATTGTAGTATGTAAGTCCTTGAAGCATGGAGAAAAAGTTCTCTAAAGTGTGTTGTTGAATGAACGAAAATTGTTTTATGAAGTCCCGTTGAGCTTCACTCCCTTTTTCTAATGCCTTTCTAAAAGCAGTTTCTAGATCTTCTTTTTTATCGCTTTTATCACTCATTTAAGTGGGTCTTGTACTATCATTTATTTAACGTTAATGCCAATCATAGCATCTAAACTCTATGCTGTTCATCAAAAAATCTTAAAATAGTTTGATTAAACATTATTGGTTTTTCAACAAACGGAATGTGACCACAATCTTTTATCACAACAAGATCACTATATGGAATCATGGTATATTCTTTAGAATATTGCAATGGTATCATGTTGTCATTGTCGCCCCACAGTAGTAATGTTGGAGCTAGGATTTTTGATAATCTGTCCTGAAGCTTTGGTGAATCTCTTATTCCTAGCAAAGTAGACATGAACGCATATTTCGCATTAGGTAGTCTCATTCTATTTATAAAATCCCTAACACTATCTTCTGTAACAACGCTGGGATCAAATGCCATATCCATAAACGCCCTAAGTGCATTTTCATATGTCGGGTATAACGCAGCCATGATGTATTGATCGAGTGCGCTGGTTGAAGACCGCATTGCACCTGCAGGCGCAGCTAAAACTAATTTCTCTACTCTGTTATTGAATCTGATAGCGAATTCTGTTGCTAAATACCCTCCAAATGAAGAACCAACTATAATTGGGCGATCGATCTGAAGATCTTTTAATAGTCCTTGGAAGAAGTCTATAAAAAAGTCCATGGTATATTCTACTGTAGGTTTATCGCTGTACCCAAACCCAATAATATCAGGCACTATTACTCTAAAGTATTTAGATAAAGTTGGCGCTACAAGTAACCATCTCTCAGCTGAAGCTCCGATCCCATGCAAAAGAACCAAAAATTTATAATTATCTGATTTATGAGTCACATTGTCATAATCAAGGTATCTTATACCATAACCGTTGGTATATATCATCTTCTGCCTAATAGATTGCTCGAGGAACAAATCCGCTACGCCTATAGTAGTATCTCATTTTAATTTAATGTGTACTATTTAAGATTTAAATAAAAAAATCTATACCTTGCGATAATAATATGGAAATTGAAGTCTCAATTCTCAAGGTTTAGTCTCCTTTGCACATGCACGTATTACATCAGAGTCGTAAAGCTGTTCTTCTCTTGCTTTCTTTATTTGCAATAAAAACAAGCAATAACTAGCAATATTTTTTGGATTGTTTGAAGCATCATTTTTGTTCTGTATATATAATATATGGTAACACAATAATAAATGATACATTGAAGGAAATAAAAGGTATTTCCATTTTTCTTCCCGAAAAGGAAATACCCGTGGGCCAAGACATACATGGTACAATAAGCATCAACTATCCAGGAAGATTTGATAGTATAGTAATTAATTCACAGATAGAAAATTCAAACGACAGCTTTAAGTTTACTTCTCTGAACGAAAAAAGAATTAACCATCCTTATGGGAGACTTTCTGTATTGAAAGACGATATTGGAATGACAAGGACTTTAAAATTTATTGCTAATACAACACATATTCCGCCACATGGGTACTCGAATGTTAAATTCCGTGTAGCAATAATACAGGAACACAAAGAGATTTCCCACGATGTGAGTTATATAAAAATATTCAAATAATTGCTTTATGCGTAGCCTCTGACATAAATATGCCAGTTGCATAGCAGGTGCAATATCAAGACCAGTTCTTAATGATCTAAAACTTTTCCTTTACAATTTTCACTACAGCCTGCATCCAGGGATGTGGTTCACAATGGTAATGATATTCTCCTTCAGCTGTAAATGTAAACTCATATGATTGTTGGGGTGGAATCAATCCAGTTTTAGCAATCGAGTTAAATGGACCACTGACTTTATCCTTATAGTCTGTATCCGATGTAACAGAGTGAGCAACTGAATCCGAGTTTTTCCATACAACTTTGTTTGATGCAGCTAATGCGCCATCAGCTTCTTTTGGGATAAAGTTTTTTGTCTGGGTAGGAGAAGATGAACCTGGTTCAATTACAACATTGGTAGTCTGAGGTGGATTTAATACTTCTGCTGGAACTTGAGGTTTTGCATTCGCTTGTGGGACATACACAAACTGATAGTATCCTAAACTAACAGATACTGCAACTATGAATGTGATAATGCTAATACCTGCAGCATGGTTTTCCAGAACTTAGTCCTCCTCCCATTTATCTTTAATTTAATTTTTCACATATAAAGTTTATTTGTTACCAAAATGCGTTTCAAGCCTGAAAGTCATATCAATGTAATATAGCATATTATTATCATCATATTACAGTGGACTGGGCTTTATGATAGCTGTCATGTTTCTGCATCCTTTATTGTAGAGGATACATTGTCTATATTCTTAGCTTTTGTTTCATTCATCGATGATCCCCTACTTTCAGGTCTTTGCTGAGATGCTTGGCTTGGAGATTGGCCTCCCGTAGCCTTTTGCACAGGTGGAGGTGATAACGGTCTCTCAGCAGTTGACGGTGCTACAGGTGTGGGTTTTGGAGGAAGTGGAGAGGGTTTTGCAGTTGTTGGGGGAATTGCAGGTCTTGGGGCAGGTGGTGGTGCCTTTGCCATTGTTCTACCGTGCCTATAAATATGAAACATACCGGCAAACACTAATAATATGATACCAACTATAAACAGTGACAAGTTCTTCATACCATTAAGTACAGCATAGTATGCTGAAATATTCAAATAAACTTGAAAGGCCAACAATGCCACAAATATTATATAAATCCATTTTTGTGGCAGATTTATCGAACTCTTGCCACTTGGCTTCTTTGGTTTGAGTTTTGCGTTTGCTTCTGCATTCTTGGCAAGCTTTATCATCATATAAGTAAATCCAAAGGAAAGCGGCACAAGGAGTAACATTACAAGATAGAAGAATATTGGGTCGATTACAAGTCTTTCTAGCAAGGCTTTTTTAATGTCAGGGTCAATGTAAAATCCCCAATAAGTAGTAACCATAATTTGCGCAATGCTTGTTATACCTATTGCCGTAATTATTGGTCTGTCCTTCCACGAAAATTTCTTGTACCTATCAACAAAAGGTATTACTAATAATGCAAATATGAAAAGTCCGGGCCATGCGACACCTGTTACAAATTTATCAAACATAGTTCTCAAGAATGCGTAAAGTCCGGTCAGATACCATTCAGGCACTGTGATACCTGGCGGCGTTGCAGGATCAAATCTTGTTCCAAGATCCACTGGAAACACCCCACCAGTTAACAAAATAGCGCCTGAAATTGCCATGACCATAGGTACATCAAATACGAGGAATCGTGGAAAGTGAACAACCATTAATCCTAACAAAAAGATCGGAAGAAAGAATACATGGAAAGCATAGAACCTTAAGACAAAATCATGAAAGCCACCTCCAAAGAATGCATCCCGCATCTGCGGACCCAGAATAGGTATCGAGTTAGTCAAAGAAGCTGCAATAGAAATAGCCAGCTCTGCGCGTTCACTAAAGATTATATCATATCCTGTAAATGCCTCTAGAATTGTCAGTACACCTAGAAGAATTCCAGTAACCCAAAGAATTTCATTTCTGATCTTGTATCTGCCACTAAAATATTGATAGTACATGTGGAGTAGAGCCACCATTACCATCGCATTTGATGCATGGTAGTGGATATTACGAATATGAAATCCGTATGGAATTACATCATTTATAGTCTGAACGCTTTTCCATGCTCTATCTAGTTCTGGTTCATAAAAAAGCATTAACAACGCACCAGTAATACCTAAAATAATGAATAGAACGAAGGTAATCATACCAAGGAAGCCAAGGGGACTGACAAATCTGCCAGGGAAAGTAAATTTTAAACCCATAAAGATAGTACGCTCTACTCCGGCGTAAATCCATCTGAGAAATCTTACAAGGCTGTTTTCACTTTCTAAGGAAACGACCATATCCCACTATCCCATTCCCGTTTGGACTCCAGTTTGGAGGCTTTATCCATATATTTCCATCGTTATCTTTCTCTAGATCTAGTCTTGCGAGCACATTAGAGGGAGGAGCCTGTAATGATGCCGGTCCAGCGAATGCTTCACCTGTAAGAGGGTCATACATGCTACCATGGCATGGACATTCGCCTCTTTTTCTGCCTGGATCAGGCCAATACTTCCATAGACACCAAAGATGCAGGCACACCATGCTATACATTCGAAAGGCTGATATATCATTTTTGCTTCCCCCCAATTCCTCTGGTAATCTTATAAATTGCCATATTCTAAAGGATTCTTTATCTAAAGCTATATCACCAGTTTTTGGATAAATAACTGATTCTGAGCTATTAACTCGAAATGTATTAACATTAGCTTGTGTACCATTGGGCAGCTCTACTTTAGCTCTTGCAGAGACATTACCTGCTGGATTGGGCAGGAATTTACCCCAATCTACAAATGGTACAAAAGTCATAACAGTACCTGCAGCTGCCATTAGCTTCAAAAAGTCACGCCGCGATACCTTACCTCCACGATTGGGAGGGGTTTGCTGCGTCATAATAAAAAGACAGGGTTAGAAGATATCTATAAACCTTGTCTTTTTTAAATTGTCTTGTATCTCTTCCGGTTGCGTTTGAATGTAAAGAACTCTCTACATAACTTCAAACTATATTATAACTAAGAACATTGATTTTTAATTCATGAGCTACTTTGATAAACGAATTCTTGCAATCCCATTTAATATATGAATATATTTAATTGTTGGATTAATAGCGGTACTAGGTAGTTTTACCAACATTTTATACTTCCTTGATCCATTTGCTATAATCCGTATGTTTCCCGTGTCTGGTTCATAATTAGCATGTATATCAGATGAATTAGACACACCACGAATGTCGGCAATGATCTCGTAGAAGTCCGGACCTTCTATAACCTCTGGCGCAACCTGAGGAGCAGCATCTTCTATACGTGGTCTTTCTTTTTGAAGTACTCGATTTTTCTTGACAGATGAGAGACTTATTCTATACTGCGATGCTAAAAGTTTCCAGACGTAGCCAGTTGCCATACCGATCACGAATCCGCCAATGTGAGCTAGATAAGCCACCCCGCCTCCTGAAGGTCCCATTAGTGCAAAGATAATCTGTAAAATGAACCAGAATGGTATAAATGCCAAAGCAGGTATACGGACTGTAGTAATAAAAAAAGCCATTATTACCGTGAAAATTTTCGCTCTAGGGAACATCACTAAATATGCACCCAAGACTCCAGAAATAGCTCCTGATGCACCTACTGCTGGTACGACTCCAGTTCCAGTATTGACCGCATACACGCTATGAACGAGGCTGGCCACTATCCCCCAACTAATATAAATCAACAAATATTTGACGCGACCAAATCTATCCTCAATATTGTCTCCGAATACAAATAAGAAAACCATATTTCCGGCTATATGGGCTATGCCGCCATGTATAAACATCGAGGTTACAGCTGACATCAAGTCGCCTGCTAGAAAGAGCCTTGGAATAACACCATAAGTTGAAAAAATCTCCGTTACTACTTGCTCGTTAGTAAAAAACGAACTCACCATTATCTCCCAGATGAAAATTATAATGTTAATTGCAATTAGACTATAATTTACATATGGTCTGCCATGAATACGTTCTGTGTCATCATGGATAGGAAACATATTATTTATTCCTATTTGGTAAGAAACATATTAAATAAGTCTTGTCCTTTTTATTTAATATCACTTAAGATTTCCTATATCTATTTCCACCTTTTTCGCAGGGTTTTCTATCTTCTTTAATTTCCATTTACATATTCTAACTGTGCTGCAGTATTCAACTAAAATTCACTTTCGATTTGAAACATAATATTAAATTGAAGTACAGTTTGGCATACAGCACATATGAATTTTTTCCACTTATGAACCGTAAAAGATCACTATCCACAGATCAAAATTGGCTGTTTTGCGTGCTTCTATAGCAGCGTTAAGTCATTTCTCGATCTGGTAGGTATATATTTTATTATTCCATGACAATCATAGTTAGAGTTGACTTAACACCGTTTAGCTTTCTTAACTTCCACGTAATAGTTTCCTTCACCTTTTCCATTGTATCTGATTCCACCTGAGCTACTATATCATAAACGCCATAAACCTGATAGACTTCTTTTACGCCATCAAGTCTTTTCAGATCACCTACAATTGCATCTTCACTTCCAAGCTCAGCATTCATCAATACAAAGGCTTTTGGCATATGCCTTATTAAAAATCGAAATATAAAAAGATGATGTGATACAAACTATATAATAGTAGAGCTTAATCTTCAGATTCATGAACTCATAGATATCGTTGAAGAGTTTTTGCTGTGTCTATGTTAGACAAAGTAGGCCTCGGAAATTACAGTTCTCATTTATAGAATGTGTTCTATAGCTTTTTGTATGTCTCCTGCGTCGATTACATCTCCTGCCATCATTGCCTCGAGTAACCTCAGGACTATTAATTCTCCGGTTGCTCCAGCAATTGTTTGCGGCACTACAACACATACATCATCTACTATTACGGTAACTTCATTGTCGCGAGAACCGCTCCAGTCTTTTGGTATGCCTATGTAGTAATAGTTCGAGTCGGAGTTGTTAAGATTCTGATACAGGATTTGAACCATCACTATGATTATTTTTGGTTACTTAAATTGTTAATCCTTGAATGTAATAATACTGTGATGGCATATTTAAAAATGTGTAATGAAAAATCGGACAATATTCAATTGTATAGTAACTGGAAAATGTTGATCATTAATCATTGTCAAATTAAACGTGAGATATAATAGCTTAATTTTAAAACAATATTATTTAAACTTCTGGCTTAAGTTTTGCCTCATCAAATGCTTCAGCTTCTTCCCACATGTATTCGTAAAAATCTTCACACCAATAGTGAAATTCTACATCTTCACTGTAGAACATTATATTTAAGTCTGGTTCCCCTTTTAGGTTAGGGAACATAAGACAGGATTGCTCTTCGTTAAAAATTGTCATTATCTGCACTTCATTAAGCATACGTCTCTCCACTAGTCCTTTAGAAATTAGATTGCGCCAGCCAATTTTATGTAGTATTTGGGTTCTTCCTTTGGGTATGATCGCATTACTAGCAAATATATAGGAAAATCTAACGCCATTCTGTACCCTACTGCTTATTGTCTCTATAAGATCAAGGGGTACTTGTGACATAATTTCCTTAATATATTTATTAGAATTGTTGTAAAGCATCTTCCAGCGTTGTAGAATTGCCATTACTCCATGAACAACTTCACAATTGTGAAGGGCTCCGATCCGTTGTATGAATTTTAAAGGAAGTTTGTCTAAACTGTGTTCAAGAAAATATTCCCTCTGATCAAATAGAAAATCGTAGCTTGGAATGAGCGAAATAACTATCTTACCATATGGAGTCAGTGTCAATTCGCCTTCATTATCCTTTGAGACTAAGCCTGAGTCTGTCAAACGTAGTATATTTCTATGGGCTTCCTGCAAAGTTGCGTCAAGTTCTATTGCGATTTGAGAAAGTCGGTATTGTTTTTGGCTTAGTTTCATTAACATGGATAGTCGCAGATCACCGGCGAGTTCGAAGAAGAGGGACCCAGCTCCCTCTTCGGGCTGTCCTGACATTGAGTTGACAATTTACTTTCTCAAATTTAAACTTGTTAATTGAGATCGGAGATAAGATTATTTAATTCATCAAAGAAATAAAATAGCAAATGTACAGATATTAAGTTTAGATATTGAACAAAGACAATAGCCTTAGCTTGTTATTGTTATACAAAATATATATTTGTAAAACGATTTTACTATTTCGCTTTTAGTCATGCTCTATCGAGTTTGCAGTAGTGATCAAATAAACAACAATTCAATGGCGGTTTTTACAATCAAACAGACAGATGTACTGATAGGAAGAAGAAATGGAAAATTATTTGCATTTAATAATTCATGTCCCCACAGAGGAGCATCTCTTTCTAAAGGGGAATTCAATAATGATAAAATCATTTGCTACATGCACGGATATGAATTTAATGTTTTTACTGGAAAATTAGAAAACATGAAATCATGGAAAAAAGAAAACACCTGGATTGAACAAAGTGTAGAGTGGAGAAAGTCAGGTGACTTAATTTTGTATACAGTGATAGAGAAGGATAAAGGTATCTATGTAGACATAGATTAAAACGATAGAAGATCGAATTTGTTTATATTCGTTGAATCATGGCTAGATTTACCTTTTTTTGATAGTTGATCATAATTTGACATCCAAATATGATGGATTTGTAATCCGCAAATCATTCTCTCTAATAACTTTCTATGTAAAGACGTCACTATAAG
>JBJMFM010000008.1:0-3004 GCA_045808425.1 Nitrososphaeraceae archaeon
CATTATTATCCTGGCGCTGTTGTTGGTGATTGGTTTGTTCTTTAATTTCTGTTGGTATAGATGATGATGGTACTGTACTCTCTTTTGCTATATCTATTTTTTGCTGTTCTACCATAATCCTATATTTGACTATGGATCTAATACATTATAATATTTAGTATTTTAAGTAGCGTAATCGTATATGTGCATATATATACTAAATAGGCTCTAAAATAAATCTGCGCTTGAATCTAATACAAATTAATATATGAAAAAATACAATTCTTTTACAGTGTAATTACAATGTTCTATGTCTATGTCTTTTCATTATCTCTCTTACTTCCGCATCACTAACTTGTTCAAAATGCTCATAGAATTGTCCAACAGCATAAAATTGCTCCGGTCTGTAAAGAATTATGACTTTATCTGCTATTTGATTTAGCTTGCTGACAATATCCTCATTTGAAGATTGTAGAGATAGTTGCGATGGTGGAGGAGCTACAGGTACTGCTATAATTAACGTCTTGCAACAATTCTGTTTTGTCTTTAGCCAGTTTGCAGCTGATATTATAGTTGCTCCAGTTGCAATACCATCGTCAACTAATATTACTGTCTTTCCTTCAAAGTTATTGTAGTCATCATAATAGCCGCTATTTTCTTCTTCTTCTTCTCCTTTGCTGATTTCTCCTCTAAAACTTTGTAGTCTGCGTTCTATTTCTTTTTTCTGTACATTTGCCTGCTCAGTAATATAATATTTAGGAACATTTAACATATTTACAATATCTTCATTTAGAAAATAACTACCATCTGGCATAACAGCACCTATTGCAAGTTCTGGATTATCTGGTGCGCCAATCTTTCTTGAAACTACGATATCGAGTTTAGCATGAAGCATATTTGACACAATATCGCCAATAACTACACCCCCTCTTGGTATGGCTAGAACAATAAACTCATCATTATCATTTTGTGATTCCTGTCCTTCTAGTTTTGATTTTTGTCTAGTTAATTCTATGTTCCTATCATTATTATCTAACCATTCTTGTACCCTTCTTGCTAATTGTTCAGCAGCTTCTACTCTATCTTTAAATAATGCCATTATCAGTTCTATCACCCTCAAGAGATATGGCATAAGCGGTTCTCAAAAATAATGTGTACTTGCGGACTAGGAGTAAATGTAGAGTAAAGGAGTAAATGTAGAGTAAATAACATATAGAACTAATTCTTTTATTGTTATAACCCTGTAGGAAAAGTCTCTGGAAGCTCTTTTTCATCCTGAGTCTCTGGCATATGCAGTGGACTTAAAGCATGTGTTTCATCAATATATAGAAATGCATCATATCTTTTAGTAAGAATTGTTGGAACATAATTTCCATATTTTTCGTATTCTGGATTATAAACTACACCAATTGCCCTCTGGCCTTTCTTTCCTTCCATGTCAATAGTTCTAATTACATTTTCGCTGCCAGGAGCAAGAAATTCGTCAGTCTTGTTTCTCTGTTTGTTATCTCCTTTGAATAGCAAAAGACTATTGCGTCCCTTGTTTTGTTTGTGCAGAAGATTATCCAAGCTGCCTTCTATAGCAGGAGGAACATTCACTCTTTCCATATTTTCTCCCCACTCTTTTGCAGCAATAACAGTTCCTTTGTATGTACCAAAACCAACTATCATGACATTTTGCTCAGAAGCATGCTCACGCACAAGCTGTCCTATATTTATCATTTTGGCAGATGCCATATCTGTTTGCCTAGCGTCACCTACGTGTGTGTTATGTGCCCAGACAATTGATTTTGAGTAGGAATTATTATTATTGATATTCTTATTACTACTACTACCATCATACTTGCCATCATAAAACTCCATTAGACGGCTAAGAGTATCCATCATGTGAGTATCACGTATATTCCATGTAGCAGTACCACCTTGAATCATCTTCCGATAATATAACTCGGCATTTTTTGCTACAATTGCATTTTGTTCAGCATTAAAATATTCCTCACTTCGTCCTAGTCCATCAGTTTTGTACTGACTAGCTTTACTACGGAGTCCGATTAGCATATCAATAACTTCATCTTCACAGGATTCAGGTACAAATGCAGTAGCTCTTGCATAATCTTCTATACTTCTTCCATACGGCTCAAAGCAGCTATAGGCTTCAATTGCTGTTTTTATTGCGTTAGGATCCACCTTTTTAAGATATTTGATAACTGACTCCATTGATTCCCATAAGCTATATACATCCAAACCATAGAATCCTACTCTTTGTTCTTCAGGAAGCTTTTCATTATATTTTCTTAGCCATTCAACAAGATCAACTATTTCTCTATTAGCCCACATCCAAGTAGGCCATCTATTAAATGTGTATAAAACGTCATATGCACCACTACTGCTTTTATTATTACTACTCGCACTTGCTTCAGAGTTAGGCATTCCTTTTACATAACGATTTACATTATAGCAATCAGGCCAATCACCTTCAACTGCTATAAAAGAAAATTTCTGCTCTGCTATTAGACGTTTTGTAATTTCTGTACGCCAACTATAGAATTCAGAAGTGCCATGTGATGCTTCTCCTAAGAGGACATATCTTATATTGTCTTTTTCAGTCTCTTCAAAAAGAGGATCTAAGTCAATTGATTTTTCCAGTCTATGACCTGTTTGCTCTTTTTTCATTAACTAGTGACCTATAGATAGCTTCAACATTATTGTTTTTTAGTCTTATATTCAAAAATATCACGTTAAATATTTAATTAACATTTTTTCACATATCAAAAACTAAAGGAGCTCCTTTGTTTTTATTCCAACTATTGTTGTCATTCTAGATTTCTTATTTACTCCTAATATAACATATACAAGGATCGAGCATTAATTGACTAGCATTTATCGAACTTGGTCACAAAGAGGACTACGGGACAGCTCTACACAGCATAGTAAAATCACAAGTCTGCGTTATCAGATGAAAATAGACGAAATAACGGAGGAAGCTATTCATTCAAATTCAGAGAAGAATCAATAAGTTACTTGT
>JBJMFM010000009.1:0-5821 GCA_045808425.1 Nitrososphaeraceae archaeon
CTTTTGAAACATATACTTTGCCTTCAAATACAAACGGTAGGTATGTAAGAATTACAGTCACAGGGAATACAGAGAACAATTGGGTAAGTATATATGAATTGCGTATTAATGGCTATCAAAGTTCAACTTTGCCTGGACCTACGACAAATCTTTATGATGACTTTGATGGAACGGCTATATACACACTCGCAGATGGTCAAACATCTCCAAACGCAAAGTGGCGTGACATTTATAACGGCCACGGGGCCGCTGGAACCCAAGATGATGGGACAGGTAGTGGTAATAAAGTATTTTTCATGTATCCTCAAACATCTACATCTCCATCGCAGACATCTGCAAGCTTAGCGGTCTCCACACAAACTTGGCCGAACTTTGATATGAGTATGGATGTGAAGACGGTTAAGCAATTAAGACAAAATAGCCCTCCTAATCCATGGGAAACTGCGTGGGTATTTTTTAGGTATACAGACACATTCCATTACTATGCATTTTTGGTAAAACCAAACGGTATTGAGTTTGATAAAAAAGATTGTAATACCTGTACCGATCCCGTGCAAGGTCAACAGTTTTTAGTTACAGCATCTAGCCCAACTCTCAAGATAGGTACGTGGTCAAATTGGAAGATATCAGCTATTGGCAACCACATTATAATAACTGTAGATGGAAATAAAGTCATTGACTATATAGATCAAACTATGTCGCCACAGCTGGCAAGGGGTTCAATAGCAATGTACAATGAAGATGCTTACGCACAGTTTGATAATGTTTACGTTACGCCCAAATAACCAAGTCCAATACGTATGTTAGTCATTCTGTCCAAAAACCGAATATAGCTTGTTAAGTCATAAGCGAACTGACCTCAGATACAAATCTTGTGCAATATTTCGTTTAGTGCAAATTGGACGCGGAGCATTCCTTGTAGGCCTACATTTTTTTGAATAATCTTTAAATTTTTAAATTAATCAAAATATTGAGTATGTATGTGAGATCATCGATGAAATATGTCGGATCAAATTAGACTGCTACTACAATGACATAAATGTGTCAATAGGGTTATGAATGGTAATTCTATGTGTGTGATCTAATCGGCATATCAATATGAACTTCATCTTCAACAGTGTTAGTAGGAAAATATCCCAATTAGTATTTCAAGATATATATTCTAGGCACAACTGGAAGGCCTCAGACAATTTATTGGCATAGCCTATATAATATACATAGTATCTTTATAAGTACAATTAGGACATATACTCATGAGAAACTGTGAAGTACATACTTATGCTATTTAACGAGTTTAGTATGAATAGTCCAACAAAAACCTTCATAGATATTCTCGCGGCAATATGTGTTGTTCTGATAGGTACATCTTGTATTGCTGCTGCCTATGCTGTATCAAGAGCAAATGCTGCTGCACCTTCCATATCATTAGATTGTGGACCCACTCAAGAATCAAACCATTCCATTAGTATCAGGATAAGCGGATTTTTGCCCAATGCATTTGTTTATTATAAATATATACGCTCTGATAATTCTACTGCGTCTGGAGGATTCTCTGCGGGAACGCTTGGTCAAAATACCGTAGCAATTAATGCTGGCCCATATGTAGGGCTGTATAGATTTTACATTTATAAGGACATAAATTCGTTCAATACTAAAGAACCTACATACTCTTCAACAATTAGCCTACCTTGCAAAGCTAATCACTTTACGACTGAATACTATAAGAACCACCCTCAAAGGTTTGACTATGTCTTAGGAATTAAATCTATATCTGACAAATTAAAGATTGGTGACTATTTGGTAGCCTCCCCAGGAAATGTTCTAAATATTCTCAATTTGTCTAATTCAAAATTGATAGCAGATCAATTGGCAGCACAACTGCTTGCAGCAGAGTTGAATTCAGTTGTGGGAGGACCAGAGAATTGCATCAATGGAGATATATATTCTGCAAATGCTATACTAAAAACTAAGAATTACAACGGCCCAACGACTAATATTCTTCAAACTACTACCGGCGAAGATTCTCAAATGCTTTCACTTAAGAATAAGATACGAAAATACAATAAAATGGGATGTGAATAAAGATATCCTGACCCAAGGAAAAAATTCAATTGGGTGGTGAATCCCTGAGATAATTATCATGTTTATGTAATTTTCACAAAGAATAATTGAAATACAGTACATGCAATAGCAAATACCAAAGACACAGAGAATTTTGATATATGTCAGTAAAGGAGGTGATTTTAGGCATACGTTTCTATATACGTGAAACGTATAATAAATTGTCTAGTAATCCCTATATCATAACAACTGTCTTATTGAGGGTACTTATCAATATGACGAGTTATTCTAAACCGTTAAACATACTGGCAATTGGGGCACATCCGGATGACATAGAACTTGGCTGTGGGGGATTATTACTTAAAGCAGTCAAGAGAGGCCACAACGTCTTTATGTACAATTTAACTCGTGGTTCTGCATCAGGTGATCCACAAGAGAGAACACAAGAACTAATTAATTCATCTAAATTTATAGGAGCGCGAGCTTTGTGGATCGACAACTTTGAGGATACAAAATTATCTTTAAACAGCGAAATAATTGATCATATAGAATATTTCATAGAAAGATCCTCTGCAGACGTAGTTTACACACATTCGCCAGTTGATAATCATCATGACCATAGGACGCTCGCAGCGGCCACAATAGAGGCAGCAAGATATGTTCCTACTGTTTTATCTTACGAAATGCCTGTGACCAGAGATTTCAAGCCGCAGGTATACTACGATATTTCTGATGTGATACAGCAAAAGATTGAGCTTATAAATATCTTCAGATCACAGAGAAATAAGATGTTTCTCAAATCACATGCAATCAAGGGTCTAGCACAGTATAGGGCTTTACAGAGCAGATCAAATGAATCAATAACATCAGTCGAGGCATTTGAAGTATTAAAGCTCAGCTTGGAGAATGACTTTCAACTACGTATAGGTCCACAGGAAAGCATTACACAACATGCTCTGCTACACTCTCCTACAGAGGTTATTGAATATATTCCTCTTGCCGATAACGCAGCTGTGCCACCTATACGCACAACTGAAAACCTAGGTATCAGTAATGACTCATTATATAATACAACATAACGTCCTTTGATTTAGATCAATCAGGCCTAATTGAATTATTCTGTGGTTGACTAGACCTTAAACTAGGTTTTAACCGTAACGATAGAAACTTCAATTATTTATACAAATCTCTTCTACATTTTTTTACTTTACACAAGTAGACGAAGGTATATCATTATTATCATTAGTAGATTCTAAACATGATGATACATATACAGACAAAAAGAAAAATGAAGAGATGCTAAAGAGATACATATATTTATATATTAATAGCGAACAGACATGCAAAATACTGTATGCCGATGCTCTTCTTCACAAATAGGCTCTTGTGCTTAAAAGTATGTGTAAAATGTTGTTACAGGAATCCTAGCTTTAGGTTTTATGCCTAAAGACACCAACGATAAAAATTATATAAGTGCAATAACTCGTCTAATCTTTGATATCACAACTATAGTCTATGTCACTTTAATTGTAAAATCTGCAGAGTCCGGTTTAATGGGATTGAAGAGTATTCCATATACAGCTACATTGATAGTGTAGTTTCCAGGACCTTGAACGGTGTAAGGTATTATAACAATACCTTCTGGCGCATGAAGGGGTGTTCCCGGATCACCTGCGTCCTGTGAGGCAGAGAATACTTGTTTTCCACTACTATCTTTGATTGTAATATCATAGTCTGTATGTGGTTGTACTGTGCCAGTTCCTTGAGTCAGGAACTGCACCCTCAATCTTTTGGGGAAAGACTGTAAGATGATGTCTAGCATGCCACCACTTGTTTGCTTTTTCATAGTATCACTCCCAGCAGAGGAAGAAGAAAAGTAACTACCCTGACCATAAGCAAGCAATGGTAATCCTATAATACTAATAATGCAAGGGATTAAGATTAGAGATAACATTGTGTTCCTGATGAAAATTGCCTTATTCAATTCATAAACCTATCTCCTGTATACCTACTTGGCCTATACGTGCAGGTTCACTCACCTGTAGCTCATCTAGCGCCTCGCTACTCCACGAGCTCTGCGAACTTCTTGCCCTACTAATAGTCGCTCTCTAAATGTCTTGACATGGCCTATCATAACCACTGAAATAGCAATAGAATCCAGCTTCGGGCCACCATTTACTCTTAGTCGTTCTAATACAATATTTTTCAATTCACCATCAATTTCCATCAGGAAGGTCAAACGATTCAGAAGGATCTACTCTAATAATAAATATCCTATACAGTTATCTTGAGCTATATTCCTCTAGCTCTTGCCATCATTATATACTAACTTTTTTTATAGACCTACGCCCAGACTTATGGTTTGCTCGGGGCCATAAAGAGCTATTATCATAGAAATTATTGTTATTACAATCCATTGACTAAACAAGATAAGCATTAACAATATTCTATAATCATCCAAAAACACGATATGTTGTTGTAAAGTCGCCTGAAATGGGCATAACTATTGATAAGCCGGAAGGGAAGAGCAAAGTAAATTGAAGCAATGACTTTTCCTAACAAAATAGAAAACTTTCCGAAGATACGAAGTTAAAAATTTCTAAAGCCACTAGAGGTAAACATTTGAAGAGTGTTCCGTGGAACAAGGGTAAGAAACTACACTATATAACAGGGAAAAGAGAAACACTCAAAACAGACTAAACAAACGGATCTGCTTCCGGTGAACCAAATGAGAGAACACAGGAACTAATTAATTCAGCCAAATTTATAGGCGCGTGAGCTTTGTGGGTAGATAACTTTGAAGATACAAACTATGGACTTGTATTCAGTCTTCGATAATCTAGGTGAAGAACATTTTAAATGAGAAAGTAGGCAAATGTGTATCTGAATTTATATGAGAGGCAGCTTGAACCAGAGATACTGATGCTAAGTTATGGGTTGCAACAATAGAACTAATTCATGATATAGAATTCTCGGACTCCATAAACAGGTCCGAAATTTGTTATCTGCTTCTATACTATGTAACAGGATCTCTGGTCGTAATGCTGCGTCGTAAGCTGAGCTAGTAACCGTAACTGATGGCTGTGGCAGTGGTATAGCATTGGAACTAGATGCAGGTAGTTTATGCTATTGTTGTAAATGAAAATGTATATACTGCAGCCATCGAATTTCCAGCCAAATCCCTAACCCCTGTCGATACTGTGACTGTAAATCTTGTATTGCGAGCCAAATTACCGGCTGGTCTTACAGTACAGGTTCTGTTGTCTGTTGCTAATGACACCTGGCGATCTATACTGGCACCAGCTGCATTTGTCATTGCGATATTTTGCCATGTTACGGTGGAAGCTTGCATTTGTTCACTAAATACAATCCTTATAGCTATGTTTCTAGCCACACCTGTTGCTCCATTCGCTGGTGTTGTGGATGAAACTGTAGGTGGAGTTGTATCGGTACCTGTACCAGCAGGAGTGGCTGCAGATGCTATATTTGATGGAGTACCAGTGCCTGAAGCGTTAACAGCAGCAACTCTATAGTAGTATGTTGTAGATGCAGTAAGACCAGTATTAGAATATGAATTAGTAGTTGGTGTAGCTATAGGAGTATCTGTTGCTGTATTTACAGTAAATCCAGCTGTTGTACTTCTATAGACATTGTATATTGTTACATTATCTGTAGTTGGATTTGCAGTCCATGCTAAGTTAATCTGAGTACTGCTTGTTGCAGTGGCAGTCAGACCAGCTACTTGAGCAGGTGGAGTTGT
>JBJMFM010000010.1:0-72681 GCA_045808425.1 Nitrososphaeraceae archaeon
AGAATGCTGTCTTCGATCCACAAGCTCCGGGATTGTTTTTCCACTAAATTGTATCCAGCCTCAGTTAAATCAGCTCTATTGAGCGCCGGCAAATTTATCGTTCTATCATCTTGGAATTTTACCAGCGCTGACAAAATTATAAGGTTTTTGATGTTCGTACTGTTTGTGAACCTAACGAATATCATCCTGTCCCCACGAACTCAGTCTATGTGCTTTCTATCTATACTTGTTTGATTGTATGATTGATTTTGTATTTTGGCTTTTCCTAACTATCTGTCCGCACTCTTCAAATATTTCTTTGACGTATAAAATACTAATATTGCTGTAGTAATAGAGGATAGATGTATGTGATAAGTCTCTTTGAGTAGAGACAAAATCATAGCAAGGGTTTCCGCGATTTTCCCCTTCATTGATTTGACAACAGCCTGATGAGATTCATCCTATAATTGTCGGATAGATTTACTTCAGTTCTCATTGCATTGATATACGATATTATTGTCAAGGCGTTTTCTTTGTTTGATAATGACACCTCGTGAAGTAAATTAGAATAATGTGGAATCAATCCTGATGCAACGTACTCTATTTTTGTATCAAGCAGAGGATCATTCATATTGTATTGTTGTTGCTGTTGGTACTGCTGTTGTTGTGGTTGCTGCTGTTTAATAACTGGGTTTTTATTTTTCAGAGTTGACAATTTTATTATATCAGTCTCATAAATCAACGTCAGAACTAAGCATATAAAGATGTATTATATGCATTGTAATATGAGAGTTATCATTTTTTCACATGAGTCTGACATAGATGGACTATTTTCAGCAGCCATTGGATTGATTCGTTATCCTCAAGCTCGTACTATATTTCTCAGCTATGGAATTGAGAACTTCATTAAAATGCGAGATTTTATTTATTATGCTATTTCTCCTAATAAAGAAGGAGGCATTTTTATCATCTCAGACCTTGGGCTCAATGATAACCTGATTGATATTTGTAAAATTATGTTTTCGAATGCAAAGAAAAATGGATGGCGAACAATATGGGTTGATCATCATCTGTGGTCACAGGAAGCAATAGAGGCGGTTAAGCCATATGTTGAACTTGTAATCGATAATTCTGGCGAAAAATGTGCAGCCGACCTGATGTACGAGACCTTCTTGGCCGGAAATGATCTTGCAGCTAAACTCGCCAGCATAGCTCATACGATGGATTTTTTTACGAAGGATCAGTATTTAACTCCAATCTCTGAACTCATTAGGTATTATCATAATTTTTCCAACTTCTATGACAGGCTTGTGAACCTTGCACAAAAGTCGGCTACAGGGATTTTATGGGATATTGAAATGCAAGACCAATATAACAAGTACGTACAGCTGCGTGACAATGCAAAAAAACAGGTATTTTCTACAATGTGCATTAAACAATTGCAAGATATAAAGGTCGTATTTATACAATCTTCACCTTTTATACAGACTAGTTTGTTTTCAGAAGAAGTTTTTCAAAGAACACAAGCTGATCTTGCCATGTTTTACAGTAGCGAAGGCAAGGTAAGCATAAGGCGAAATAATGAAAAAATAGCATGCAGTGATATCTCTGCTAACCTGTTTGAAGGCGGCGGTCACAAATTTGCCGCAGGTGCAATTCTTCGCAGTGATCCTATGGATGTTGAAGCTGTTATACATGAGTTGGAGATAGCAATATTAACTGCCTTAGACACAAATAAAAAAACTGCCACTACTAGTTAAGTAAAATCAGATATATAGATGCAAAGTCAGTGTTTATGCATATGTGTATACACGTATCTCCTAGCTCAATAAAATAGGATAACAAAGTTATTGTTTTGATAACAGTTGTGTTATTCTGTGATTTTATCTTTTTACTAAGTTACAAACTAAGATATTATTCTATTTTATTTATACAGAATATGATGCAGTACTAATAATATGTATAAGTTCATAAGCATACATGCAACTAGCAAGTATTTGATAACACACTAGGGATTGAAACACTAATACGTACTTAGATAGTAGTGTGATGCATAACATAATTACTTCAATATATATGTCTGAATGATAGAGCTGATTTTTATGTGATCTTTATGATTTTCTTTGTTCTCTGAGCATTCATCACCTAAAAATATGGACAGATTACAGCTTCTTATTAGTTTGTTTGGAAGGGACAATAAGAAATCTAAATGGAAAACAGAATATGAATACTCAATATACAAGGTTTACGATTCGGAGAAGAAACTAGCGGGATATTTCTTTCCCCAATATAGTTCATTACAACGCCAAAGAACTAGCAGCAAACAACAAGAACGAGAGGAAGAGGAAGATAAAATTATTGAAAGAATGAACGAAGCACATGAAAAGGTTAGAGGAGGCAATCTTATGGTTCCAATGCTTAGGCTTAATTTACTTGACAATACAGAAGGTGTGGATCTGGATTATATTATTGAAACCTTAGATGTAAATCTCCAGAGAGCTAAAATATGGAAGGAGTGGCTAGAAACATATCATACAGAATTTGCCATATCAGGTGCTGCAATATATACTGCCAGAGAAGATCGGAATATGCTTTCAATTGCCCTTGGTATAGATTTAGAAATGACGCTTGGAGAAAAGGAATTGGGGATAAATCTAACTCCATTATTAGATAAGTTACATACAGACGGAATGTTATAGAATATCCGATTGGTTAAGAGGATCCAAAGTGACTAGAAAGAAGAGTCAATAAGAGCACGTCTACTAATTTTTAGGATGAGCTAGATATCAGCAATGGGACTAACAAATAATTAATGTTATATATCTAAAAATATTATAGAGCCTATCTACAAAGGAATACATAGATGGCGACGATATTGCTTGAATTCGTGATAATAATATTTGCCAAAGTCTTTGGTATTGCATACAAATGGCTACATGATCATCTTGTGGTATATGTTGTGAACTTAGCAAAGGGATTTGAGCTCGCGATAATTGTCATCATTGTAATAACGTTTTTATTGTTCAACCTATTCTTAACAATAAGATATCTAAGAAAACTGCCAAAATATTACGTTATAGAAATTGTAGATGCATATGGCAATAAAACTGCAGTTGAAGGCTTGAGACTAATTTTTGCTACATATGATGTCGCAGAAAGTTATGCTCGGTTTTACCAAGACATATATAAGGATCAATACAAATTCAGAGTAACTGGTCTTAAAGAATAAAGTCCGCTAGAAGTTATTGATATTAGCTCTATCTCATTGCATTTAGATTGTTGGTTGCTGCTTCTAAGTTAACTCTCTTGTTTAGGTCTTTGAATGTCAATCAATTGACTAATGCAAGACCTGTGGTGATCTTTCCACTGCTAATTTGGTGTCCTGCGATATTAGAAAAAAGAAAAAAATGGAAATGGAAACAAGGTGACCTTCACAAATGGAAACTAATAAAAGCCACCTGCAGAATATTTCGAGATCCGCTAAGTACATGTTATGATTCTTCATAAGTTGTACTTAACTAGTAATACTAACTTTTAGATACTTGTCTTGCGATAATTGAGAGTTTAGCCTATCTGACAATCGGATTTGCAACTACATTTCTCGCCCTTGAGGTAGCATGGCACTTCACAGCATGCAAAGTTAAAGACAAGACAATAAAGCCCTGTTTGTATAAACAAATGGGCCTAATATCATAAATCTAAAGCGTGGGATCTACAGATCCAGTCGTACTTTTTAGTCCGGCTAGTTCAAGTCAACATACAAAACTATGCTATGATGCTAAATCGGTTATAAGTTCACATGACCAAGGAGGATAAGTCATTCATTATAGTTTAGGTGAGATATAGTAATAAAATTTATCTACTAAATAGTATATTCTTTATCGAGTATTTGCAAAAGAATCAGGAAGATGGTAGTAGTACCAATGTCAATAAGGAAAAGAGCTTTTCGATATCAAGCAAGAAAAAATATTGCTTGTAGATGATGAATCACGTATTACCTCATCTCCAAAGATAGTGGACCATATGAAACATTTCTACATTACAGCCACTAAAGATCATACCATCTATAAATTGAATTGCAGTGCCAACTCTAAAATGCGAATATTTATTGTAGTAAGCCGGCTTTATCTAAATACTAGCAAAAACAAAGTCTTGAGATCTATATCCATTTATCTAATTTTTTCTGCGAGCGAAATTTGTATGTATTAATATAGATATAAGCATAGGTGACTGTATCAATACTATACAAAAAGTGAAGAATATGCCATTACTATTAAAAGATAAAGTTGGAGTGGTTACAGGATCTACTAGAGGAATAGGATTTGCAATAGCAAAAGAGTTTGCAGAAAATGGTGGTGCGACCACTATCGTTTGCTCTAGGATTAGACAACAAGCGATAAAGGCAGCAGAGCAAATCAAAGGCAAAGTGTTTGCTGCTGAAATCGATGTGGCAGATGATTTTAGCGTAAGAGAATTTATGCAGCAAATATTATCTAAATTTGAACGAATTGATATCTTGGTAAATAATGCAGGTTTCCCTTACGATAGCAATATTTGGAGTAAAAAATTCCATGAGGTCACAGATGAAGAGTTACATAAGATACTAGCGATCGACCTTGAAGGTTCAGTACGCGTGTCTAGGGCGGTTATTTCTTCTATGCTCCGAAAAAATGCATTAAAAATGAGTAAAGACGGTGGGGTGATAATAAATATCTCTTCAACTCCAGCACTTGCTGGATATACAAAGGGTGCTCCATATACTATTGCCAAAGCTGCAAATATTGGATTGACAAAATGTATAGCAATGGAATACGGCAGCGAAAATATCCGGGCCTATACCCTTGCACTTGGTAACATTGCAACATTAGCGACATATGGTGCAATGACTGAAAAAGAAAGAGATAAGGCTGCTGCAGAACCTCCGATGAAAAGATGGGGTAAACCAGAGGAAGTCGCCAAGATTGCTGCAAGTATTGCAAGTGATAATTTTTCCTTTGCGACTGGCAACACCATCGTAATAGATGGCGGCACCGTGTTATGGTGATAGATCTGTTAAATTAATCAATCTAATCTATTGCCAATTTAATGTGATAATATGAGCTTCCTATTGCGATGAAGCTGAATACCAACAGATGTTATTATTATTGTCAATAACTGACGGTCATGACTACCAGTTAATTGTTAGAAATATTCAGAATGTTTTCTCCAATTTAGTATCATGTATGGGAGCCACATATATCTCTTAGATTCATATTTGTTCCAAAGCTTCAATAGTAGCTATCTTCCTGTGATAAAAGACTTTTTGAAGCCTTCTGCAGGCATAACGATCAAATAATCTTCCTATTCTGCCATATGGTAGTTCAAAATAATTTCATCTATTACCTCTGTTTTTGCTTTTGGCTTTTGTTATTGTTATTGTTATTGACATCAGAGAATCTGTGTAAATGTCTCCATTTTTTGAATGGTCCACTCAGCATTTCATCTGCATATTCGTATTGATTAGGACAAGACGAAGTTATTATAGAATGCCACCTTTCTCTAAATATCATTACTATTCTACCTTCAATCCAAATTTCTGATGTTAGAGTAAGTTTCTGGCTCGTGGCATTTACAATCCTCAGGTTCAGCTTCTTTGAAACTTGCCGTCCACAATGATGCCAAATACAAAGAATAGAAATCGCCATCTGGATAGGGTGTTAAATTTATTACTTTTATCATAGCTGGAAGGATAAGAATAAGTAATGCCTACATTGATTATTATTTGTATATATTAACTAATCTGTAAAATTTTCATGATAGGCATCAGAGAACCTATCAGCTTTATTCTCATCATCTTGATAATATTCACTATATTCATCAGTAAATCTCTCCTCTTCAAATTGACGGTCACCTAGATAATTTTCTTCTTCTGCTAGTTGTTGTTCTTGATTATTATTATCCTTCTGTACTAGTTGCCATAAAAAGCTTGTATCTGACATTCCTATATTAGGAAATGAACTAACTTCTAGCCCTAGGTCACGTTGTGACTCTTGAATGATGCGTGCGTAGTGTTCCATTTTCTCGTATTCATCTTTATTCTTTGCAATGACATATCCTTTCCAAGCTTTGTGCAAAGCGCCCCATACCTGGTTCTCAAAGAAAAATGAATCTAATAATTTTGACCTACCTGTATTAACCATATAATCTTGTTTTTTCCTTGATTTGTAGTAGGTACGAAGAGCGAATAGGTCATATCTTCCACGTCGGTTAAATTTGTGATATTTTATTGTGAATAGTTTTGCTTGAGATAATGGTACTCCATTTGTTTTTGGGGTTTAAAAATTTTTTCGCACGAATAATGTTATGTTAAGTATGTAAGCAAAGTTATGTTATACATTAGGTGGCAACCATTTTGCGTCAGTCTCTATAGACCTTAACCAGAATTATTTCGCAAGAGTCAGTTTACGAATTATGTGCCTCCTAGGCATTCCACGGACTATCATTTTCCAGTTAACAAGTTGAGCACAGCCATTCATTTCACAGAACAGCTTTGTAGCTTTATAGTAGTTTCTGATAGTCGCTTCAGCAATTTCACCGCTGCTCACTCTTTGCAGTTGAAAACTACCATGAATCTCTCTTCTATCCATTGGGGATTGTGTTTAGCATTTAGCAGAAAATCTGTTGCTTGTTGATATATTGGTCCGTCTAACTTTAGATAATCAAGAAACACTTTGAATCTGCGAGGATATTGTCTTTTTGCATCCTTGGATTTTAGAGCATGCATAAATCTTGTCATCGAGTCTTGTTGTACTTGTGTGCTTACGGCCAACCTATGTCACGTATTCTATATTTGTGGGCCCTAATAAAGCGACAAGATTGATGCGGGCCCAGAGGGATTTGAACCCTCGACCAACTGCTCCGCAGGCAGCCATTCTATCCAAGCTGAACTATGGACCCATACAAGGCTTATCAGATATTGAACCTTATATCAAGTACCCGTACCTATGACTTGTTGCATCTGACAATAAAGATGTGGGTTCCACGAACTGTACATCGGGGGCCGACTAAATATATATTGGAAGATGATAGATAGGACTGGCTAGCAGCAATTTGGAGCGAATATACATATATAAAAGATGTTGTTATGTCTAAACTAACCTTGGTTTTAAGACATCTCTATAGGTAACATGAGTGTAGATAACATGTGTTTTCTGTAAGACTACAGCTTGGTCCAATGGCCATACGACTCATCCATCGGCAACTTTGTGGCAGGGATTTTGAAAGAGGGCGTAATGTATTCATAGATTAAGCTATCACTAATTAATCAAACAATATTGGAATTATACGCAAACTATATACAACTGGATATAACTTGAATAGTGCAAAACTATTAAACATCAAAACGTGTTCTTAGTGCTATCCATAATGAAAGTATCGTTTATTGAGGTTTTTGAGAATCGGGTTCTTCTTTTTGATGGAGCAATGGGAACTGAAATTCAGGCCTTGAATCCAAAATTAGATGACTTTCCAGACAAAAAGGATGGTTTTAATGATGGCCTTATTCTAAGCAGACCAGAATGGATCAAGCAAATTCATATGAACTATCTGAATGCAGGTGCAGACTGTATTGAAACCAATAGTTTTGGAAGCAACAAGTTGAAACTGGGAGAATATGGATTTGCAAATAGAACTGTTGAATTTAACAAAAAGACAGCTGAGCTCGCAAAAGAAGCCTGTAATTTGTTTTCTGATAAGCCAAGATACGTAATAGGTTCAATGGGTCCAACAGGATATCTGCCAAGCTCTGACGATCCGGATCTCGGACAAAAATCTCTCGATGAAATAAGAGAGGCATTTGCATTACAAGCTGAAGGATTGATCTTAGGTAACTCCGATGCCTTGCTCATCGAGACAAGCCAGGACATACTCGAAGTAAAACTTGCGATTGAAGCATGTCACGAGGCAATCGAGAAAACTAAAACTGGCAGGAAAATTCCTATTATAGCCAATGTCACACTAGATCAGTACGGCAAGATGCTGCTTGGAACTAACATTCAGGCTGCTTATACAACCGTATGTGACATGGGCATTGATGTTTTTGGGTTGAATTGTTCGACCGGCCCAGTTGAAATGGAGCCAAGTGTTAGATGGCTTAGCGAACAGGATGAATTGCCTATACTGGTGATGCCAAATGCAGGCATGCCCCAAAATGAGGGCGGCAAAGCATTATACAAAATGACCCCCAAAGAAATTGCTGAAAAGCTGGAAGATTTTGTCCGAAATTATAAACGCGTTCGTATAATAGGAGGATGCTGTGGAACTAGACCCGCACATATATATGAACTACGCAGGATGCTAGAGCAACATCAACAGCAGCGGCTGCAAGGGCACATAGCGTAAGGTTTTAGATAGGTTTTCAATTAAAGGACAGCTGTATTTAATCAAATGAGGAAGAACGTACCCAGAGTTAGTTCAGCACTGAAGGCAGTAGAGCTAAGGCAAGAGCCTCCACCTTTGATAATTGGCGAGCGACTCAATACTCAAGGCTCCAAGAAAGCCAAGGAGATGGTGCTTAACAGCGATTTCGACGGTCTAGTAAACTTGGCTAGAACACAAGTAGAGGACGGTGCTCATTGCCTAGATGTATGTGTCGCCACCACTGAACGATCAGACGAATCTGAATTGATGAAGACCCTGGTGAAGCGTTTGAGTTTGGAAATAGATGCTCCTCTGGTTATCGATTCGACTGATGCAAAGGTCATCAAGACAGCTTTAGAACAAATTCCAGGTAAACCTATAATTAACTCCATTAACCTTGAAGGTGACGGTTCGAGATTTCATTCACTAGCCCCATTGATGATAAAATATGGCGTTCCTGCCATCGCAATGTGTATTGGACCCAAAGGTATGGCAAAGAGTCCTCAGGAAAAACTAGAAACTGCGAAGCTCTTATTCCATACTGGCAAGGAGTATGGCCTCCAGCCATGGCAGTTCATTTTTGATGTTCTTACTTTTACACTTGCTACCGGCGAAGCCGAATTCCTAGACTCTGCAAAGGCTACACTAGAAGGCATACGCTTGGTAAAGGAAAATATCCCAGGTTGTTTCACAACACTGGGTCTGAGCAATGTCAGCTTTGGTCTTTCTGTACAGGTCAGAAAGATAATCAATTCTGTGTTTTTATATCACGCTATCAAATCTGGACTCGATACTGTGATCATTAACGCAAAAGATATTATCGCCTATGCAGACATTGAACCAGTACAACGAAAACTAGCAGAGGATCTTATATTCAATAGAAACCCAAATGCGCTTGCTGAACTAATTGCATACTTTGAAGAATTAAAGTCTAGTTCTTCCACTGCTTCTTATACTAAAACAACAGATATCGATCCGCGATTAAATGCAGATCAAAGATGCTACTTTAGAATCGTCAATAGACTCAAAGAGGGTATAGAGCAGGATGTGGTCAAGGCAATATGTAGTAGAATTAGAACTCCAGAAAAAAACGACCCCATAGAAGACGAACAAAAAACTAAATTGACATTTCAGGCATCAAAAGAAGACTTCCATAATGCTGCTGTTCAAACCTTAAATGAGGTTTTACTACCGGCTATGAAAGAAGTAGGCGATAAGTTTGGATCCGGCGAGCTCATACTTCCATTTGTGTTAAAGTCAGCAGAATGCATGAAGGCTGCAGTTGCCGAATTGGAAAAGTATCTGATCAGACAGGAAGGAGTTAGCAAAGGCAAGATAGTATTATGCACAGTGTATGGAGATGTTCATGATATAGGAAAGAACCTAGTCAAAACTATTTTTGTAAACAATGGATATACGGTATACGATCTTGGAAAACAAGTTCCACTACAGAGAATAGTTGAGAAAATCAAAGAAACCAGCTCTGATGCAGTAGGTCTCTCGGCCCTGCTTGTCTCAACCTCAAAGCAAATGCAATATTTCTTGGAATATGCAAAGCAGAATAACCTAAACATCCCCGTACTATGCGGAGGTGCTGCTATCAATAGCAGCTACATAAACAGAATCGCAAGAGACGGCGGAATCTATAATTCAGGTGTATTCTATTGCAAAACTGCATTTGATGGCCTGAAAGTTATCAATAAACTTATGTCACAAGAGAAAGAACAATTTATTTCAGAGTGGCAACGCAAGATTGAGGCTTGGGAGGAAAGGCAAACTCATAGACCACAGGAGCAGAAGGACACGAACATATTAGTCAGCAATATAAAGCCAGTTGCAGCACCTAATCCACCTCATATTAACAAGCAAATAAGATTGGGCCCAGATGAAATTGACTTAAATAAAGTATGGAATTTCATTAACAAAAAATCTCTTTTCGTGCTCTCATGGGGAATCCGTGGAAAAGCTGTCCAGGGTTTAACAAATGAAGCTGAAAAACTATTTCTACAATGGAAAGACAAAGTAATCAGAGAAAAGTTGTTTGAACCTAAAGCAGTTTATGGCTATTTCAGATGTCACAACAAAGATGGGAAGTTAGCCGTGGATTCTCCCGCCACTTCAGACGGTCAAATCATTTTTGATTTCCCCAGGTCATCGAAAGAAAAACATTTGTGTTTAACAGATTATTTTGGAGAAGATGACATTGTATGCTTTCAGGCAGTTACAGTAGGTAATAAAGTCACAGAGATAATAGATGAATGGAATATGCACAATAGATATACTGATGCATATTACTTACATGGCTTAGCGGTAGAGACCGCAGAAGCGTTGGCAGAATGGCTTAATTCTGAAATAAAGAAAGAGCTCCAAATCGGTCTTAACCGTGGTCTCAGATATAGTTGGGGATATCCTAGCTGTCCTGATATATTGCAGCATCATCTAGTATGGAAGTTACTGCATGCCGAAAAATCAGGTATGGGTCTGACTGAATCCGGACAAATAATACCAGAGCACTCTACTGCAGCGATTGTAGTACATCATCCACAAGCAGAATACTTTGTACTCTAGTCGAACTGTGTTAACCATCCGGCAGGAGTTATACAGTAATGCGATAACAATTATTATTAGTAATAGGCATATTAGAGATAAGTTACTTTATTGCTTATGACATTCTATAGCAGCTGTTAGGTATCTATTATATAATCTTCAGATCAGATCAAAGAGTGTGTAATATTTAAAGTGACTATAAATGGTTTTGCTTTAGCCTGTGCGATAGATGACTCTCCGCCTTATTTTACATATGACGGTAACACGATGTTGATCATTCAATCTAAAAACCATGCCAAGTCCAAAATAAATGCATTTGAGCATATTGAAGCATTTATTGAAGCATTAATCTCCCATGAGTCTATCCATGTGGTAATAAAGGAAATACAAGATCAGAAGATTTCTGATGCGCTGGATGATTTAGAAATTATTGTAGAACGTAACAGAATGAGATTTCAGGTGACACTAAATAACATGCTTTTCGCAAGGGATATGTCAGGCATAGTTATCCCCTAGTATCAGATAGCGGAAGTATCTATATAGGAAGGAAACATCTTGCTCTCAAACAAAAAAATATATGTAGCGCCGCATGTGATTTACTACTTTGTGTACACAGAATACATAAGAAAACTTGAGCTATGTCAGCCAACTAAATTCAAGTAAATTTTGCAAATAGGCTTTCGATCGCTTTTCAAGTTAGTTAATAAAAGTGCAAAAAGATTAGATAATAGCTGCAATCAATATATAGTAATTATATGGACATCAAGTCGAATATCGATAGTGTGGATGATAGAGTAGATGAGAGTTCTTATGCTTCCAATGGTTCCAAGTACTCGCTTGAAAACACTGAACAAACTTTTGTCGAGCTGGCAAGCGAGCAGAGACTTTCAATCTTACTTAAACTAACTGAACAGGACACAAAACTCTCGCAGCTTGCAAAAGATCTTGGCGTTACCATGCAAGAGGTTCATAGAAATGTTAACAGACTAATGGAAGTAGGATTGATAAAAAAGAACTCTGAAGGAACTTTTTCTCTGACAACTTTTGGCAATACAATCATAAAGCAGATTCCTGCCTATGACTTTCTATCAAGGAATAAAGAATATTTTTCAGACCATAACTTGGGGGAAATTCCAATGAAATTTGTTCATAGAATAGGTTCCCTTAATAATTCAGAGTATGTTTCTGGGCTAGTAGCTGTTATCGAGCGTTGGAAAGAGCTTTACAATGAATCATCCGAGTATATATACGGAATGGTGCCACAAATACCACTAGAATTAATTGAATCTGTGATACCTAAAATAAAAGACGATGGTGTAAAATTTAATTACATACTTCCCCAAAAAGCAATCGTCCCCAAGAAGCGTGCTCAGCTTTTAAGTGAGTCCGGATTTTATGATTTGTTAAAAATGGAGAAGAAAGTGGTGGATAGAAGGATGGTGGATAGAGTGTATGTAGCAGTAGTATTAAATGAAAAACAGGCAACTGTGATGTTTCCCACAGTGAAAGACAAAGTAGTCGCTGATATGAATTCCATGTTCTATAGCAGAGACGATTCGTTATTTCACGAGTGGTGCTTAGATTATTTCAGATATTGTTGGTACAACTCAAAGCCATTTGATGAAAGTAAATTGTTGGAAGTTTAGCATGAATTAGACAGACTGTATTTGTCTTGTCTAAAAAATTGTTGCTGTGATCAGTCAAAAAATAAGTAAAAGGACAAAGATAAGAAAAAAAATGAATAGTATTGAGTGTAGTACTGAATGAAAACTTCGAGCTAAATATAGTCTGTAATTTTATAATTTTTAGTCTCCTTTATTAAATATGCCATCTGTTTCTTTTCTGAGTGCACATCAAGATTTGTCAAATTTCGCAGAAAATCTATTTCCTCTTTTAGAAAGATAACACCATCATCATACAATTCGCTAAAAGCAAGCTTTTGATTTAGCTTTTGTATATTGGTAATACACTGGTACACTTTATCTATCTTATTTGTAATTCCATTCTCTACTAAGATCCTTGCTAGCCTTCTTTTTTGTATATTAAACATAGCATTTGTTACAAGTTTATCAAAAACCGAAAGGAGATCAAAATAGTCATCTTTTCCGGTATATCCTATTATTGTAGATGGAATAAAATTCAACATTCTTCGCTGCTTTGCTCTTTTAGAGTGTTTTTCATCCAACACTATTACAGATCTTCCGAATGTCAAAATAGCGTTTAGGACTTGGTTCGGTAATCTCTCATCTAGGACATCATCGTCAGATTTCACTTCAACCGGATAGAACCGAATCCAGTCTATCCTGCATTTTTCACTTTTGGCAAATTGTGTCAGAATTCCACTCCTCATCAAAATGTTAATATAGTTGTCATAAGATTCAATTGAATCATAAATAATATTGCTTTTACCACTGCGTCTTTTATCTATTACAGCAATTACAAGATCAAAGCTTCTGAAGTAGCCTTCATCCTTTATTTTTATGTCCATATCAGTACTGGCAGATGATGGAAAAAAATGGCTACTACAGTTATCATTACCATTATGATCATTATGATTATTACCATTGTCGTGATTACTAATGGTATTACTTTTTATATGACCCGACCTGACGGAGCTTATAAACAGTTGCTTTAAGTCTTTTTCATTCATTCACAAATTAGTTCTTCCATATACGAATATTTATTTCCTCAGAACAAATTAGTTTGTTTGATTACGCTTACGTGTATACCGCAACGATATAGTATGGTAAGCTATGAATAGATCTCTCTTATTTACAAGCTCTTTTCATTTGCGTGATATAAGAACCTAATCTGTTGAGCATCTCCCTCTTACCATTTCTATTATTACTTGACTTTATCTTGTTTATGATAGCACTTCCGACTATCACTGCATCTGCGCCAGCTTCAATCATGAATCTTACGTGTGAGGGCTTCGTAATTCCAAATCCTACTGCTACTGGGAGACGTGATCCAGCAATCCGTTTCGTGTTTCTTATTGCACGCAAAGTATAATCTTCAATTGACTTGCGAGTGCCGGTGGTACCGTATATAGACACGAGGTATACAAATCCTGATGACCTGTTCATAATGGCATTGAGTCTTTCGTTCGACGTATTTGGAGAAGCCAAAAATATCGTAGCTAGACCTAGTCTTGATGCTTGCTTAATATAGCAATTAGATTCCTCAATTGTCATATCGGGCAAAATGAATCCATCTATTCCTGACTGCTTAGACTTCATCATGAAATTTTCAAAACCAGCTTTTAATAGAATATTAGAATATGTCATAATAAGAATGGGCAGGTCAGGAAACTTGCTCCTAATGCGGTGAAATACATTCCAACATTTTTCGGGAGTGATACCATTTAATAGTGCATCATAAGATGCTTCTTGAATAATTGGACCGTCTGCGATAGGATCTGAGAATGGAATTCCTATTTCAATTATGTCTGCACCAGCTGATACGAGAGATGAGATTATATTTTCAGTTGTAGTTACATCAGGATAGCCAGCAACTACATAACAAATAAGAGCATGTTGATTTCTTTTAGATAACTCTTGGAATTTCTTCGTGAGTCTGTTATTTCTTAGATCGATCGCCATATTTTTTATGTCTTGTTTTGCTGATTGTTCTTAGATAGTTTAAAACAATTTCCACGTCCTTATCGCCACGTCCAGAGAGCGTTACCACAATAGCATCATTCCTGTTCATTTTTTTTGCCACTTTCATTGCATATGATACTGCGTGCGCGGGCTCTAGCGCAGGGATTATACCTTCAAGTTTGCAGAGCATTAAAAACGCATTTACCGCATCATTGTCCAAACATTCTACATATCTTACTCTTTTTATGTCCTTCAGTAAAGCATGTTCCGGTCCCACTCCCGGGTAATCCAGCCCAGCCGAAATACTGTGAGTTTCTGTTATCTGCCCGAATTGATCCTGGAGAAGGTACGTTAACATTCCATGCAATATTCCTTGTGAGCCAGCAGTTAAAGTTGCAGAATGCTTTCCTGAATTGATACCTTGTCCTCCCGCTTCTATACCGAAGAGTTGAACTTGATCGTGATCCAGAAATGGATAGAACGTTCCTATAGCGTTGCTCCCACCTCCAACACACGCAACAATAGCGTTGGGGAGGTCATGGATTATATTCTCCATTTGTTTTTTTATTTCATGTCCAATGATACTCTGAAAGTCTCTCACCATCATGGGATAAGGATGTGGACCTACTACTGATCCTATAAGGTAATAAGTATCTCGAATATTAGTGATCCAATCACGTATTGCTTCATTGATTGCATCTTTTAGCGTCTGTGATCCAGCGAACACTTCGTGAACCTTTGTACCAAGTAGTTGCATACGAGTCACGTTTGGACTTTGTCTACGTACATCCTTTGCACCCATATATACTTCGGAGGTCAAACCAAGTACTGCTGAAGCAATAGCAGTTCCAACGCCGTGCTGACCGGCACCTGTTTCTGCAATAATTCGTTTTTTACCCATTCGCTTTGCCAACAGGGCTTGGCCTAGAGTATTGTTAGTTTTATGAGCGCCCCCGTGAAGAAGATCCTCCCTTTTTAAATATATCCTTGCTCCTCCAACATATTCACTAAGGTTCCGCGCAAAATAGAGAGGTGTCGGACGGCCTGCATAGCTTGACAAATAATAAGAAAGTTCCTTTTGGAATTCTGGATCCCTCTTGTTTTTTTCATAAGCCGATTCAAGTTCTTCTATTGCCGGAACAAGAGTTTCAGGAATATATTTTCCTCCGTACTTTCCAAACCTACCATTCACCGGGTCATTAAGTCTCATAGTCAGGTGACTATGTTTTTTACATGCTAGGATTATTAAGACGTTCGGAATTATTTATCAAAATTCAATTCAGAATAGAAAACACAATATCACTAGACTGAAAGATATAGCTCCGAAATTTTCGAAGCGACATCTCTTGACTCCATTATGCTTGTACCTACTAAGAAAGCGTCAGCACCGGCCTCTTTTAAAAATTGGATTTCTTTAGCAGTATTTATTCCACTCTCGCTGATAATAATATTCTTTCCCTTGTAGTGCTCCTTAAGCAGCCTTTCGGTGGTGGTAATGTCAACATTTAGGTTATTTAGGTCACGATTGTTAATACCTATTAGATTATTCATATTATCTTTATTGAACTTTAGTACCTCTTGGAACTCCTTTTCAGAATGCACTTCCACTATTATCTGTAGTCCTTTTTTGTAGGCATATTCAGCAAATCTTTCCATGCTTGCTTCTGCTAGATCATGGTCAAAAATGGACTTAATAAGTAATATACAATCAGACCCGATCCGTTTTGCCGCATCTATTTGCGTTTCACTAACAATAACATCTTTCATGAGCAATGGCACATTCACGGTCTTCCGAATCTTGGCCAAGTGATCGATGGAACCATTAAAAAGACGGGGCTGTGTAACGATCGATAAACTGATTGAACCTGATCTCACCATCGCTGATGCTAGTTCGGTGAGGTTGATCTTGCCTTTATGAGCAATTTCTCCTCTAGATGGTGATGAAAACTTAATCTCTGTGACAAGTGGGGCGTGGGGACACGAAAGGATTCTTTGTTTCAGACTTATGGAATCATGCATATAGAAATTATACTTCTCTGCATCGTAAGCACCCTCGTCTATAGATCTATAGGAATTGTCAGTAAGTATTTTGAGGGCGAAGTTGTCCCGAACAAATTTGCTCATTTGGATAAGCCAACGCGCAGTGGTACATGAATTCATATTTAATCCTACTAGAACTAAAGGCCGAAACTTTCGCTATTGCAAACTAAATCTGACCCATGGATAATGATCTTTTTGTTCTTTCAACGCATTTGTGAGCAAAACAGGATAAATAATTTGTAAATATGATAATAACACTATTACCAATAGTATACGATAACACTATCCTCATCAAAAGAATAGCGATTTGCCGTTACCTAGTTTTCACTGGCGTATCGAATCTACAATTATATCATTACTATACAACAAGCAAACCCACCAAAGCAACATTGTCAACAGCCCGATTCAAGTTCGTTTAGTACCGCTCTACGAACAGCCGGCATTTGGCTTCTTAAGATTAAAAATAAATCTGCCATTTCATCCCTGTCGGGTTGGCGATCATTCTTGGCTACGAACCGTTCCCTAAAGGCTCCTATCACCATTCCGCAAATTAAACCATATGCAAATTCCTCAACGTTTCCCTGGCTTGGTATAAGCTTTCGTGCAAGATCTTTCCATACTTTTATTTCCCTTATAGCCGACTTTACACTCGATTCCAACTCTTTCCTATCACGTACAGCTAGGATCAAGATGGACCCTTATTCTTTGAGACGCATCTAAATCTTTGCTCCAGTTACAATCTATTTCACCAGCGGAGGATAAGGAAAATGCGAAAACAAATAACTATGTTCACTGGTCAGATATATTTTGTAAATATCTTTCCTGCACAAGATTTAGTATTTGAGACGTCAGGCTTTATCTCTTTTGCCAAGTATAAGATCCTATAAGCTCAGTTTTATATCTTGATCTGCTTATGAAACTTTACTTGAAAAGATATATGATATATTTAGAGAACAACCAGTCTCATACTCCAAAGGATGCTTCAAACTTACTGAACAGGGCAAGATCACTACTTTCAAGCTCTAGGGTCGTTATAAGAGATACACGCGTTTCAAATCTTAGAATCGAGTTTGATACAAGCATTCCAGATAATATCAGGATAGAGGAAGTGATCAAAGGACTTTCGTTGATTGCTCCGATATCAGAATACGAACATGTGGTTGAAAAAAAGCTGCCAAAGGAGGAAGCCATCAAGTATGCGAGGTCCTTATTTAATTTTCAAAAGTACTGGTCTGCACATGAAGTTCTTGAATCTGTCTGGAAAACTTCCCATGGGAAGGAAAAGGATCTTCTAAATGGGATCATATTAGTAGCTGCCGCCTTCGTCCATGACGAGAAAAACGAGTCAGATATTTGTATTTCTATATTAAAGAGGGCAATGAAAAAATTGGATAATGCAACAGGTAATTACTTTGAAGTGGACGTTGATAAACTCAAGCATGAGATCTTCAGAATAATTGAAACCGGTCAAATACAACGTTTTGGTATTTAGATATATATGTATCTAAACATGATTCTTCACAGAAGATTTGTTTTAAGATCGTCTTCAGTGCGTCTCATCTTTTAGTCTTCTTCTTCTGAGGATCAGCGCAACTACAACCAGCACTACTAAAATAGATAGCATCGTGAAAAATGTCGCTTCGTCTCTTACGACTCCCTTGGGAAGGATGACTAATACAATTAAGTAAACTAGCTGTTGCACAGTAATCTTTGCATATAGTTGTATTTGGTGTTTACTTTGCGAACTTGTGAATGATAAAAATTCTTGCTCAGTCTGACGTCATATCAATTGGCTGATCGACCTTAATGCGTACGTTACTGCCTAGCGAAACTAAGACAAAGTTATATACAAATAGCAAATGATTGATTCATAATAAATCAAGGGCGGTTGAACTTCAGTTTAAGAGGTGGGGAAGGGATTCGAACCCTTATAAATTCGCTATCGGCAAAATCCATGATTTCTGCAGGCGAACGCATAGCCGCTCTGCCACCCCACCAAGAGGATATAGACTGTCCAGTTCTAATACTTGTAAGCGTTCTAAATTTAAAGCATTAGGTGCTAGTTTTCTGCCGTTAATATACGCATATATAGATTGATATCAAGTTTAAAAATATATAATTATCTGTATAGAATCAGAGTTTTAGTACGTTCTTGGCAGCGAGACGGATATCTTCAGGTTTTATTGTCTTTCTACCTGCATGAACCGACAGATCTACTGCCTGAGTAGCAATTTTAAGTGCGACCTCCTCTAGGAGTCTTCTAAGTTCATCTGCTGCATCGTCGCTAACTCTCTCTGCACCCGACTTTTTAATGACGCGATACATTGCTGCAAGGCCCAGCTCTGGATTAGATGACATACTATCATGGAGACAGGGCCCCCCTCTATTTAAAAAATACATTTGTCTAATAAAAACACTCTCGTGTACGAGGGATTTCTTCATTTTTCAAGTAAGCAACCGAGTTAAATGCAACAGGAAGTCTCTGAAAATATTTATGTTATATAGATTAGTCTATTACATATTTGCAGCCATTATCATTTGATGCACATATTCACCTGACTGATAGTGCATATTCTAGTTACATACAGGATCTTCTGAACAACTTGAGAGCAATGAAGATTAATGCCTGCTCTGTGGCAGTGGACCTCACAACATCGCTTAAAACATTTGAGCTATTTGGCAACTCAACTCGTGATATTGTGACTCGATTTATAGGGATACATCCTGAATTTGCAGGTACAGAAAATATAACTGACTTCGTTAAAATCTTTAACGATAATAGTGACCTAATTGACGGAATTGGAGAAATCGGTCTTGACCGGGCCTACATAGGAGATAATACAATCTCATATCAAAAACAGAAAGAAGTTTTTTGCACTATGCTCACTCTTTCTGAAACAACAAGGAAGCCCATATCAATACATTCTCGAGGCTCTTTAGATCAGATACTTGACGTGCTAAGTACATATAACACTGGAAAAGTACTTTTGCATTGGTTCAGTGGTAGCAAGAAGCAGTTACGGAAATGCATGGACATGGGTTTGTATGTAGGCTACGGACCACTTTTGGTGTACTCGGCTGAAAAGAAAGTCCTGCTAAAGAATACTCAAGTTGAACGTTTTCTTGTCGAAACGGATGGACCTGTAAAATACTCCAGATGTTTTAAGGGGCTTACCCCACTGCCGAGCTCTTTTCTAGTTAGTGTAATAAGCTCTGCTTCCAGTGTTCTTGGAAAAACTTTCTATGAAACCAGAGATATTCTTAGAAAGAATTCTGAAGATTTCCTTAGCACCAGTAAATTATAATTGTTATAGTTCTACGACGATTAAAGTTACAGTATAATATTTTTGAATGAATTTTATTGGCTTTGCTAAGGTAGGACAAACAAAATAAAAAGGCAATGGATGTCTCGAATGTTACTATAGTGATGATAATAAAAATGTCTGCTCAGAAGAGGGACAAAAATTTCTTGTTTCAGGTCTGGATAGCTACAAAAAAGAAATAACGTGTATTTATTGAGGCAGCTCTGCTGTTTGCGGTTGATTTTGATTTTGGTCTTTGACGAGCCTGACTATAACATCAGAAACTGAGCAGTTCATTTTTGTTTTTTCCTTGAGGATCTGTCTGTAGGCTTCTAATGTGATATAAACTGGAATTGAACCAGTGCCTTCAAGCAAAGACTTTACCCTATACAGACCGTTTTCTATTCCTCTTTCTGCAGTCTTCTTTAGCTTTACTCTGTCCATGAGTCCGCCAAGCGGGCCCATAGGCATATCATAATCAACACTAATGCTGGTCTTTGTCTTCTTGTCACTAATCTCTTCGAATTCAACAGTAATTTGCCAGTGTTTAAAAGGGCCTTCAATCATTTTTGCTACTATCTTGCGACGTGGTATGTAATCAATTGTCTCGCAGTCCCATTCCAATTTCTTTCCATCAAAATCGCCACTAATTCTAAAGATAGTACCCACGCCAAATCCATTTTTTACCTCAATAGGAATAATGTTCAAGCCCATATTTTCTGGGAATTGATCCGCCATATGTTCAGGTCTAGCGAAATAAGTGAAGACTTCATTCACAGGACTGTTAATTTCAAGGGTTTTACTGATAGTAGTCGTCATAACCTGTGAAAATAAATTCTCTGAACTGAATTTAAAGGTTTCTTGTGTATAAATTTTCTTCCAGTGTTTCAATTATCACGCCTGCAATAGGTGCGTTATTATCTTGAGCCTAGTATACAATTATTCTGAATATCTTAATGATTTTATGTTGAATTTGCAAAAATACTAGATAATCTATATTTTATATCAACCCTATGGATAAGTGAGTATTTCTACCTGTTCTAGTGATGACCTTTTGCAAGATTGAATTAAAAAACGGTCCAATACTTATATGAAATCGGATGTGTCAGGCCAGAGGGTTTTTATTTATGATTTCGTCCAGACATTCTATAATATCGCTTTTTGCAATAGGTATAGGATTATTGTCAAGATGGCCCCGATCTGGCATTATTACATCTGCTGCTTTATCAAGCGGTTGCTTTAGAGTTAAAGGTTCGAATTTTAATTTTTGACAAATCCGCTTAAATCGTTCGTAATATATAGACTTGTTAAATTTATGTGCAACAGTAGTGCACGACGACAGAGCATATCCATGAGGTACACCTTCGTTTGAAAATACATATGATAGAGCATGACCTAAAGTAGTAGAGGCATTTCCAAAACCTATGCCTGAGAGCATTGCTCCATATGGCAGCAAGTGAGATTTATCGTTGATAATAGCATCCTCTAAAATATCAAACGCTTCTCTGCAAAATAGTTTTGTAAATGGATTGGCAAGCTTACTGTCAAATGCCTCTGAGGCCTGAGCGGCTGCGTCACATGCAGAATTTCTCATAATATTAAATGGCGTACCAGGCAAGAAATATGGGTCAACAATCGCTGCATCTGCTAGAAAGGCCTCATCTTGAAGCAATTTTTTTTTGTGCTCAAAGCTGATAACAGCATAGGTCGTCATCTCCGCGCCAGTCCCGAAAGTTGTTGGAATAAGAATCTTAGGTATGCCTGTGAGTTTACCGAGATATTTGCATACATCCATCGAGCTTCCACCTCCAAGGCCTATATAAGCAGAAATATCTTTTTTACCTTCATATTCTTTTCTTATTGTTTCAACGGTTTCAATTGCAGGATCAGGTGTCACCTTGTCGTAGACCTCATAGTTCTTTATCTGCATGTACTCTAGCCATTTATTGTAAATATCAGGAGTTGTTGTCGTTATAATTAATGAGTTCTTTGGATATTCAAATTCCTTGGCTGCATTTTCGCCAAAGGCTATTTTTTTTGGAGTCATGACCTTCCACATAAGAAATCAGGTTATTAGCTTGGGGTTTTATGCTTTACTGACCTACTAGATATGTTAATGCATAAAAAGAATCATTGTCATTAATTATTATCAGTTAAACCTGCTAATTTAGCGCCTTCGTCTGCGTGCATATCTGTTTTAATTTGTTTTGGTCGTCGATGGCAACGACGATTAGCTGGTAGACGATGTTTTAAGTATGTTTTGAATATCTATGATTTTCCTAGAGTATAAAACAGTAATTAATATCATTGCGAATAGCACCAGCCCAAGACCGAGGTGCACCGTTACCAGCATTGCATGCAATCGTTCTACTATTACTACTGCGCCGAGAGTTATTTGGCCTATGGCAGCACAGCTAGCAATTGTCGAGGCTATTTTCATTGCCTTTGGGGTAATTTTTGACCTTAAGGTGAAGAACATGGTGAGAAATACTAACAAGGCAGTTGTAGCAGCCACAGACCTGTGAAAGTACTCTATAAGAAATTCGCTCATAGGAACAAAACCAGCAGGACAAAGTGGCCATTTAGGACATGTTAGTCCTACCCCTGAAGCGCTGACATAACCGCCTATAAACATAAGAGTAAAGACTGATCCAAGCGTGACAAGAGGAAGCGTTTTGATGAGCGCCATATTATGATTATAATATATACCTTTTTTTCTTCTTTCTCCGGCTATGTCTGATACTTTAAATCAATTGTCAATGTCGCCAGCAAGTGATAAATTGTGCTGCTACTATAATACCAGAGCATTCAGATCACTGAACTTTTAGTGTTCCTGTCATATACGGATGAAGGTCACAGTGGAAAGGATATTCACCTGCCTTGAGACTAGCTGTAGAAAATTTCCCTGATGCGCTAGGACTGATAATGCTTGTATCAAAATCCTTACCTTTATTTGGATCCTCTAATGTTTTGCCACTTGTGACTGTGTGTGGACTCTGATCTTTATTTTGTACTTGTACGGTATCACCTGTCTTTACAGACAGGGTAGCAGGCTGATAAGAAGGATTACCCTGAACAGAGGCGCCCTGTGGAATAGATAGGGTAGGTCCAGAAGCTGCTGTAGGGGAAGTACTGGCTGTGCCAGCTGCCCCTCCGGCACCAGCAGCCGCTGGACTTGAAGTAGCATTGCCTTGAGAAGATGAAGACGAAGAAGATGAAGCAGAAGCAGCAGTAACTGTAAGCTTCGCAGTCATATATGGATGTATTTGACAATAATACGCCAGTACCTCTCCAACCTTTACATTCTTAATTTCGATGGGATCCGAGTTCGATCCTGCATTGATCATTTTTGTATCAAACGCTTTGCCAGAATTTGCATCAGTAGCACCAGAACCAGATGTTGCAGTATGCACAGTAGTGTCTTTATTTTGCCATACTACTTTACTTGCAAGTGGTACTTTACCATCCGCTGGTTCATAATTGGGATTCCCTTGTACAGAAGCGCCTGCCAATATGGTTATCGCAGTAGCACCAGGTGGAAGAGCGGCGGCAGGCTGTGTGCTTGCAGCCGTACCGCCACCACCACCAACAGCCCCAGAAGAAGCACCCCCTCCTGCTGTTGTTGTTCCACCCTCAGTACCACCAGAAGACGCTGCTTTTGTTGTAATCGTTGAAACAGGCGGTGGATTTTTCGCAAAGTTATGCCAATTTGGGACTGCTACAGCCGCACCAAAAGCTATCACAACAACTATGATCGCAAGGCCTTTTGCCATGCGTCTGCCGCTAGTTCTAATGATGTGGCTCTCGTCTTCGGTAGTCATAATATTCCTCACTAATACCAAACGGATCTCTCATATCTGCTAGCTTACCGCTGCCCGCGCTTTTTATCAAGTTCACAAGCATTAGTATATAGGAAGGTCCGATCATCCAGGCGCCTACTGAAGCTATTTGGTTCATTATAATTAGCGCAGGAACCGGCAAATAGTCAAATACTCTTCTTGGCATTCCTTGTAATCCAAGCAAATGCTGAGTCATAAATACCAATATGATGCCTATGAATGCTACCGCAAAGTGAACCTTGGCCCACTTTTCATTGTACATTCTTCCTGTAATTAATGGGAACAGGTAATAGATGAAGCCTGTAAATATAAGAGAGACAGTTCCCATCAACAACAAGTGAAAGTGTCCAACAACAAAGTAGCTGTCATGTGTGATAAAGTCCAATGGCATGGCTGTATTTACTACTCCTCCTGCACCTGACGTAAAGAATAACATGATACCGCCTACCGCGAACAACATCGGGGCTGCAAATCTGATTCTTCCACCCCACATTGTTGCTATCCAATTGAAAACATGCATAGACGAAGCAGGTACGGCAGCCAACGTTCCTACCATAAACACAGTCTTTTCAGTGAAACTCATGCCTGTTGCAAACATATGATGAGCCCATGAAGCAAATCCAATTGTGCCTAACAATATGAATGCTGTTACTCCTGACTGGTAACTGAAGATCGGTTTCCTAGAGAATTTAGGTATAAGCTCATAAGCCATACCTACAGCTGGTATCAAGAATATATACACCTCAGGATGGAATGTAAACCAGAACAGATGCTGGTATGCAATTGGATCTCCACCCATGGCTGGATTGAAAAAGCCAGATATACCGAGTCTATCAGTATACGTCATAATCAGTGCAGACGCCACTGTTGGCATCGAAACAATTATCATAAATGATGTTATTAGAGTAGCCCACGCAAATAATGACATTTTCATTATTGGCAAATCAGGATGCTTCATCTTTAGTATAGTAACGACGAAGTTAATCGAACCAAGTATAGAAGAAATTCCAAGGATCTTCATACCAAAGACCCACATGTCGGCAGCAGGTCCTGCGGCCCTAATAATAGAATATGGAGGATAAGCTGTCCAGCCAGTATCGGAGAACCCCAGCCATATTAGTGCACCTGCAACAGGGATCATCCAGTAGGCTACCGCATTTAGCTTTGGCCATGCCATATCTTTGTATCTGACCATAATAGGGATGAGATAGTTTCCTACACCAGCTCCGAAAGGAATTACCCATAATAGCAACATCGTAGTTCCATGTACTGTGAAGAAGCGTTCAAAATCATTTGGACTTGAGAATATTTGCTGCCCGGGTAAGAATAGCTCTGCACGTATTGCAAGCGCAAGTCCACCTCCAGCTATAAGAAACGCAATTGATGTTATAATGTAAAGCAGACCAATATCTGTGTGATGAGTAGAAAAAAGAATCTCCCACATAGGACGAGGCTTCTTAACTTCTAGAACCAATGCACATATCCACCTATTTTGTACATATGATTCTTAATGTAAATAAAAGTATTTTGTTTTTCAGTTATGTAAGATATAGTGTGGTTGCAATTTATTAAGTAAATAGCAAAAAAACTCACACATACCTTGCTTGTTAGTAAGGAATCTATCCGAATAGAACAAGTTCATTTACAAAGAGTCGAAGATTGGTGAAACCTTGGGGGCATGTTTATGGTTGCTGTTTACTAACGAGTAGCGCGTTTCAGTGTATATAATATTTACTTCGCTTAACTATTGCTGTTCTTTCACCTATTGCACTTTTAGTGTTCCTGTCATATACGGATGAAGGTCACAGTGGAAAGGATATTCACCTGCCTTGAGACTAGCTGTAGAAATTTTCGCTGATGCGCTAGGACTGATAATGCTTGTATCAAAATCCTTACCTTTATTGGGATCCTCTAATGTTTTGCCACTTGTGACTGTGTGTGGACTCTGGTCTTTATTTAGTACTTGTACGGTATCACCTGTCTTTACAGACAGGGTAGCAGGCTGATAAGAAGGATTACCCTGAACAGAGGCGCCCTGTGGAATAGATAGGGTAGGTCCAGAAGCTGCTGTAGGAGTGGCAGAACTTGTAGTTCCACCGCTTGGAGCGGCAGGACCTGCTCCTCCTACTGCGGAGGTTTCGTTAGTAGGAGCGTAATCAAAACCTTTCGCAGTTGCTGGTTCCACTAACACTTTTGCTCTCATGTTATAGTGTAATAAACCACAATACTCTCTGCATTGAATCAGGTATTCTCCGGGCTGATCAAAGACATTCCATACCGTGTTAACTCTACCTGGAACTGCATCCATAAGTATGGTAAAGTCAGGGATATTAAATGAGTGAATGACATCTTTAGAAACGGTTTCAAATCTGTATGGTACACCAGCTTTTACATGCAGCTGACCAACTTCTTGTGTTCCATTAGCATGTTCAAAAGTCCAGAACCACTGCTGGCCTATTGCCTTAATAGTTTGAGCCTGAGGAGGAATAGCCTCTAGTCTATGTTCAGTATTCCAAGCGTCGGCTCCTACCCATGTAAGAAGCGCTATTACGACGCCAACATAAAGCCACTCATATGTTGCATGACCCATTATCTATATGTGCCCTCCGTTGGCTCGCGAGGTATAATATTCTTTTTATTACCTTCTCTGAATCTCCATCCAACATAGATAATACTACCCTGAACAACGGCACCTACAACAAAGGCTGCTACCATGCCTCTGTAAAAAAGAGCCCAAATCTCAACTCTTCTATTAAGATACTGCTGTGCTTGAGAAGAAGTAGATGATTCTTGAGCGAAGGCTGGCAGAATAACAAGACTTAAAATGAATATTGCAGCAAGAGGACAAAGAACTGCTAAAAGCAATCCCAAATTTGATCTTAGTAATTTCATGTGTGTTACTATTCCTCTGTTTTCAGTGCACAATAAGTTCTGTTATCTAATTTAAGGTTTTTGAAAACTATTCTAAATATTGTCTTATTAAATAATTAGTCAGCTATTAGAGCATTTATTATGGGACTGATGAAGACTTCATTTTTATCAGGATCAAAACGGGTAACATGCAACGATTTGTGATTCGGTGCTCTCTCCACAAGGGAACTAGATTAGAAGGTGTGGAGCAGTGAATTGTGCCCGCTCCTATAAGGAAAGACAATAGTTAAGTTGTGCTACAAACTTTATTCAGTGGATCGTCCCCACCCCTATAATGAAAGACGATATATGTGTTACAACATATACCCGAAAAGCAACGAGATATCCATATCAGTTGATTTTACAGCGCATTCACAAATTGACTCTGCAATTTTCTTTTCTCTGCCTTCATCAGATAAACGATGCCTATCACCAAAGAAAGTTCCAAAGTCTTATCTAATATTCCACCTAGGTCTACATCTTCTGGTACATTATTTGGTGAAAGAGGGGGTGGAAATATAACTGAATACGTATAAAGTCCCAATAATATCGCGCTGCCTACCAATCCAAAGAGATTGACTATAATACTCTTGCGATAATACGATTTTGCAAATTCTCTGCTTTTACCTAGTATTGATTCGCCTGCAATAGTAAGCAATACATACAACATGCTATAAGCAATCTGAGAGGCTCCCGCAGCTAATAAAAATATGCTATACTCTATCCTAAGACCACCGTGTTCAGAATAAACTGCTAGGTGTACAATACCTGATGAAATTGCCAACAGAAGAACTGAATATTTTATGACTTCGTCTTTCGTCAAGTTTGGATAAAGGCTGTTACCCCTGTGTTTTATTCTATTTCTATATGTGAATAGCAAAACTACTCCAAAAATAATAATAGCTGATAGTATTCCCACGAATACTGCTATGTTAAAGATGTTTCCAAAGTTCTCAGAAACAGATACATTGAAAACTGCTCTATCGCAACTGCAGTTTAAGTTACTGCTAAGGACGTTTCTGGGAGGATCTACGCCATACAAGTTTACATGATTGCTATTAGTAGCACCGTCAGCAATACTGATGACTATTTCATAGAGCCCTATCCTTGGAAAGGTATAGAATAGATCGAAATCTCCTAAATTTTGCTTTGTCCAGGGATATACGCTGATCCTCTCTCCGGTACTTACAGAATAGATTTCTACCATCGTTAAGACATTATATACATCATTACCGTTCATATTATCCTGGATACTAAAGCTAATTTTGGTAGGATGTTTCGGGGGAGTATATTCGGGGTCGAGTTGTTCATTTATGTAATATTTGCCCAATCCTATTCCACCTGTATTGTAATGCGCTAAATGACTAAAATGTGCATAAGACTGTGGTACGAGATATGAACAACTAGAAAACAATATTATCAGGATGCAAGCTAGTATTAAAAAAGTATTTTTATAAACACCTATTTTAAATGGTGTTTGTCTAGCCATTATGACATGTGTATGGCAATGCGATAATATAATGTATAGTCATAGTATATTATACTGCTCGAGTGGAGGTGTAGCACACAAGCTGATGGCACACCAGATGACGCTTTACACATAAAGATATGATCGTAATTCAAAGAGGCACAAATACTAACAGCATTTATCATAATATAACATGTTTGTAGTCAAGAAATCAGGCAACCGGTGATTTATTGCAATTTATCAATTACTCCTTTATGTAACGATCCATCCCCATTACATTGACACCACTTAGGGAGTAAACGTTGCTCTCATGTTTTAAAATCGTTAATGATGCATTTTGTATATGCCAGTTATAAAGGGCTCGGGGATTCAGATCAAGTAGAGTGGATAGTGCAGCCTTGATGGGGTCTAAATGAGTTATTAACAGTACATTTTTGTCTTGGTGGTTTTTCATAACTTCATCTAACAAGTGTCTTATTCTTAATTTTACAGAACAAAAACTCTCGACACCATATCTTGTCAGCATTGAGTCGCTATCAGCATAGAATTTTAAGAATAAATTTCCAAACTTTTGAATTATTTCTTCAAAATTCATGCCAACTAGCTTGCCAAGCTCAATTTCGTATAACCTTTCGTCTATCTGATAGTCCAGTTCTAAAATTTTGCAAACGATCTTTGCAGTTTCGATGGTTCTGATGACAGGACTTACATACACTTTTTGAATAGGTATATTCTTCAAGTACTTGGCTGTATCGGCTACCTGCTTTTTGCCATATTCAGTGAGATGTGATTCAATGTGCCTACCAACAAGTATTCTCTTGACGTTATTATCCGCTTGTCCGTGGCGCATCAATATTGCTAGCGGCAATTCACCCAAACTTTACATCTAGAGCATATTAATTTTGACTGGCTGCGGTAATATGATAATATGAGGAGATGTGTTTTCTTTCAGTTGCACAGCGAATCGCCTTGCTTCCTGATATCCTTATATCTGATCTTTTGTGAAATGAGTCATACCACATGAGAATAGGAATAATCGGTGGAACTGGTGGGATGGGAGAAGGTTTTGCATTGAGATGGTGTTTTACACATGATGTCATAATAGGTTCAAGGGATGCTCAGAGAGCAAAACAAGCTGCAGACAACTACATCAAAATAGCTCTCGAAGCATATGGAAAGAGTATTACCGGTAGTATTACCGGGGATGATAATTTTGAACTTGCCAGAAATTGCGATCTCTTAATATTATCTGTGCCATATGAGAATATCGAGAGTACATGCAACAACCTTCAGCAAACAATAAGAAATGATTGTGTTGTTGTGTCTCCAATTGTCCCGATGACTAAAACTCAAGCAGGTTTTGTTTACATTCCTTTTGAACAGAGACTAAGAGCCGCCGCTTGCATGGTTGCAGATGCGTTACCCCCTCGGTCCAGAGTCATTTCGGCCTTCCATACTATTTCTGAGGTTAAATTAAGAAATGTAAAACAGAGCCTAGACACCGATACATTTGTTTGCGGTGATGATGTTAATACAGTGTCAAGAGTAAATAGCTTGATTTCTGAAATTAACGGTCTTCGTGCTATTTACCTAGGGCCTTTATCTATGACATATCAGGCTGAAATTCTAACTCCAATGTTATTAAATGCAGCGAAAATGAATAAAATGAAAAATCCTGGAATCAGATTAGTGTAGTATGCCATGAGATACAGTCGAAGAAAGAAAAACGCAGGCGGAGCAGAGAATCGTCGCGGAAGAAATTGGATGTCCGCAATGGGAATATTATTCATTGTCATGGCTGTCATAATCGCATTAAGAAATCTTTATTTTTTTACTACTCAGCTGTCCATTTGGTTCTATCTTGATAATTACACAAATGGTCAGATTAACAATGAGAAATTTGTTATTGCAATGGTAGTCGCGGGTGGCATTTTGTTATTTTGTGGGTACTTTAAAAAGAATAATGAAGACAGCCGGCGTGATGAATACGAATCACGCAGATTTAATTATGGATTGTAAGATCAAGATTTTTTCCTGATGATATCAAGCCAAGATAAATGTGGGGAATTCCATGTATAGACTGGTTAACGCAGTCAATGCAGAATCAATAATCAAGGTTTAATAGTAGAGATCAACACATATGATTTGAACAGTATTGGGTCTTATGAATCGTATTTCAACCGTCGTTAAACAAAAGGTTAGTACTCTTCTCGACAGATATGAGGATCCTAAAGAAGCCCTGGACTATTCATATACAAAGCAGACCGAGATGTTAAATAAGTTAAGAAGAGACATTGCAGAAGTAATAACGGCCAAAAAGCGGCTGGAAATGCAAAAGGCAAAATTATGGGATAATATCCGTACGCTTGATGAGCAATCTAGACGTGCAATAGATGCAGATAAGGAAGATCTGGCTAGGCTAGCCCTAGAGCGAAAGAATGTCAACATGATGCGACTGCGTGCATTGGATAAGCAGATAACCGATATGCAGTCAGAACAAGAAAAGCTTCAAGATACAGAAAGACGCCTGTCTTCCAAAGTAGAGGAATTCAATTCAAAGAAAGAGGTCATAAAGGCCCAGTATTCAGCAGCAGAAGCTCAGGTTCGAATCAAGGAAAGCGTTACAGGGATATCAGAGGAAATGGCTGATGTAGGCATAGCAATGAATAAAGCAGAAGAAAAGGCTGAAAAAATGAAAGCCAAGTCTCAGGCTTTAGATGAAATGATAGATTCTGGTGTCCTCACAGATTATACTTCAAACACGAATGATGATGGAAGTGCCATAGAAAAAGAGCTAGAAGACGTTGCGTCACAAAGGGCGGTAGACGAAGAGTTGGCTAAACTAAAGGCTGAGCGTTCTAAAAAGAAAAAGCTCGGCAATAGGAGCGATGATGTCGTGGAAGAGCAAGAGACAGAAGAGGTACAGCAGGCCGCCACTTGATTCAAATGATGAATGTGACGCGATTAGAAACAGCAGATCAATAATATGTATATATATATATTTTAAAAGTTATTCCATATTTGCTGCAATATATGAAAGATAAACTAAATTAGCAAAGTTAAAGGCTTAGAAACTTCATAAAATAAGCTGGTAGTAAAAAATAGGAGGAATAAAGAGCACCATAATGAAAAAGACTAAATCCCCAAAAAAAGGTAAATCGAAAACCGCTAAGAAAAGCGAATTTTCGTCTAGAAAGCAAAAACCATCGAAACGAGGAAGCACATATCAAATCACAAGAGGCAGAAGCAGACAGTTAGCAAAAGCTAGCAAGCAGCTTGCAAAACGAAAGCATCCTAGGAAAAAAAGCGGTAGTACTCGAGTTAAGCCCGTTACGAAGAACAAGATTGTAAGAATTATGGGCCATGGTCAGTTTAGCGTAGATTCCAAAATATTGCAAAGGCTAAATGAGATTGACGGCTTGCTTGTGCGACTGGTAAACATGGACAGGCCTGATGATAACGAATTCAAAAAGCATCTGGTCGATCTGACAGCTATTGTGGAAAAAAATGGAAAACAGATTGATCCAAAGGAAATAATCCAGTCTGATATCATCCTTCCCAGTGCCGACCTTTCAATCGATGAGGCAAAAAGGCTGTTTACAGGCGAGGGTGTAGTTCCAGTAATCTAAATAGTATAGGATTAGAAAGGCAAGTCCCACAGCGGATACCACATTGCCATATCCCGCTCGAATGGAATCTCATCCTGGATGCTTGCCATTATTCTCATCTCATTTTCTGTATCTCTGGTTTTTTTGCCAAAGAACGGCACAAAAGGATAAAATTTGTTAGATTTATAGTTATAAATTAAATACTGCATCTTATTGTTCTCGCTATCGTTGGATTTTTGTTCTCGGCTAAGTTCAAAGATCGATGCAAGTAATTGGCTTGAAAATCCTTTTTCCTGTATAGTATCACCTATGGCGGTTATAGCTGCTAATATGTCCTCTATTGTTCTTCCCTTGAGAATTACCCACAGATAGCCATAAGAGTCAATAATCGTACGATACTCTAGTTCAAAATCTGGCTTACTGATATTAAGAAATCTTTCAATTTCATCTTTCATTTCATTAAAATACATGCCACTTGCTGATTTAGCAGCCAAAGCGCATCTACCAGTAGGTTTTAAGCCAAGTTTAGTCTCCAATGTGATTGTTGCCGAAGAAAGAGAAAAAATTGCTTCAGAATCTATTTTTGATTTGTTCTTGTCATAGTAAATGCCCTTCCTAATTTTCCGAAAAAAGCTCAACTCATGGAAGCCTCCATCTCCATAAGCTTCTGTATTCTCTTTTCAACTGGTGGGTGAGTAGAAAAGAGATTCACAATGGTGCTCCCAGACATGGCGGGTACGATAAAAAATGCATTTAATCCTTCAGCCTGCCGCAAATCTTTTGTAGGCATTCGCTGCATATTACCGCTAATTTTCATTAAAGCATTCGCTAGCTTGACTGGCTTTCCCGTCATTTGTGCAGATCCCCTGTCTGCAGCGAACTCTCTGTAACGCGAAATAGCGCGGATAATAAGAAAGCTAATAACCCACGTGAGGATTGCGACAACTATTACGATAGCCATTCCTCCGCCATTATTGCGGTCTCTACTGCCGTAACCATATCCGTATCCGTAGCCCATACCACCGTAGAATCCAAACTGCATAAGATACCACGCAACGGTAGAGAATAAGCTTGCAAGTGTTAGAACAAGAACATCGCGGTTTCTAATATGCGTCAGTTCATGTGCCAACACACCTTCTAATTCCTCTGTATCAAGCAGATCCATAAGTCCTGTGGTCACAGCTACCACGGAGCTGCTCTTTCCTTTACCAGTCGCAAATGCATTAGGCATTTTTGTATTAATTACAGCTATCTTCGGTTTAGGAAGATTATTTCTTGCAATAATTCTTTCTACAACATCATGTAGTTTTGGATACTGTTCTCTTGTCACTGTCTTTGCTCCTGAGCTCCAAAGGACGATCTTGTCTGAGAAATACCACTGTAATAAAATCATTATAGAGGCAACTACGGTTATTGAAATAAAATCCAGACCAACGTAGGCTAGTACACTAAGAAACAAAATATAGAGTAGCGCAAGAATGCCAAAACTAAGAAGTATTCGAACAGTTAGGCCGGTATCACGTCTCTGCCACGATGGTCTTCTTGAAACAGACAAGTGTAAATATAATTAGACTGAAACCACTTTTAATTATTTGCCTGAATTATATATAAAACGCTCTAGCTTATCCATTGCATTCTCTAGGACTTCTTCACTGGCAAGATAAACTATTCTAAAATGGCCCGCACCAAATTCTGAACCAAATCCAGATCCATGAACAGTCAATACCCCTGTATTATTTAGTAGATCAAGAACAAATTGCAAATCATCGTTCCAACGGGAGTCCATATTGATTTTTGGAAAAACATAGAAAGCGCCATGTGGTATTTTACAAGTGACTCCTTCGATTGCATTTAGACGTTTTACTACGTAGTCTCGTCTTCTATGTAGTTTTGCAACCATGTCTTTAATATGGTCTTGAGGTCCTCGCAATGCTTGTACCGCTGCTTTTTGGACAGGAAGATTTGCAGATATACGAACCCTGGCAAGCTTAGGAACATTCTTTCGGAAAGAATCGAGTCTTTGTGAAGAGCTATTTATACAAATATATCCACATCTCCAACCTGTCATCAGGTACGCTTTGGAAAAGCCATTAAGTAAAATCAAGGGAGCATCTTTTGCCACGCTTCCTATGCCGGTGAACTGATTATCAAAAACAATTTTATCATATATTTCGTCGCATATTACATACAAATCATGTTCAGCAGCCACGTCAATTAATTGCTGCAGACTTTTACGATCGAAAACTTCTCCCGTCGGATTGTTTGGACTGATTAGACATAATGCCCTAGATCTGGAAGTTGCCTTGGATCTTAGGTCTTCAATATCAGGTCGACCATCGTCATGTAATTTAAACTCTACTGGTTTTCCTCCATAGAATTTGACATATGAGGCATATGGCGGATAATATGGTCCCGGCATAAGAACCTCGGTATTAGGGTCGACTACAGAAGCCATAGTCATATCGAGTCCTTCCGAAACACCATTTGTAATTAACACATCGGTTTCTTCTATCGAAAGTCCTTTTTGTTTTTCTTTATCAACAACTGCATTTCTTAGTTCAGGGAGTCCTTCAGATTCGGTGTAATAGTTTTCATTGTTCTCTACTGCACCAATCAATGCCTGTTTAATATGATGAGGTGTATTGAAACCATATTTGACAGGATCCCCTATATTGAGATATATTATCTGTTTCCCTGTCGCTTCATATTGTCTTGCATGAGAAATTATATCACGTATAGCATATTCTACACCTGCAGTTCTATCTGAGACTTTCAATTGATATTCTAAGGTTAGAATACCTAGTTAAACTGTTGTGCACCTATGAGCATCATATTATGATGACAAGTCATATGCAACGCAGCGATAAAATTTATTATTCTTTTGATCTTCGAGATTTCTGCACAAATATGAGTGGTAGTGTTTATTGCCGTAATGATCACCCTTCTATAGTCATCAGAGCTTAAATTTGACTTGAAAGAGAGGTTGAATATAATATGATTTTTTTGGATTGCATGTCATTATTTTACAAACATATCTATCTAGTAGCAAGGTGTGTGATGGCAGTTCAATTGATATATGGCACAATCAATGAAGCCAAATAGGGCCCGTAGCGTAGCTAGGATATCGCGGCGGTCTTCGGAACCGCAGGTCATGGGATCGAAGCCCATCGGGTCCGCTTTTCTTAAAGTTTTAATTACTTTTCAAATAGAACTTGTTTAATTCTGATCGTTAGTATTCCTCTTTCATGATACAAGTCTCCAACGGCTCTAAACTCTGAGCCAGTTTTTAAGAGATCTCGTGGTCCATCATAGTCGTATTGGTTAAGCCTTGCATGCCACCTCTCGTCAATTGTCACAAGAGCCTTTCCAGGCAAAATTTTCTCGACATATACATTATAGATTTTCCCTGGGTATTGTTTAAGACTCTCAGCTGTTGTCAGCCTTCCATCGTCTAACCACTCTATCTTCTTTAGCTTTTCGAGTTTCTTTATTGCTTCGACTAGGACCAGATTTTCAAGCCGCAAGTTCTCGCGAAGCTCGTCGGCATCGATACCATGTTTTCCCGCCTTCACTAACTGTAAATAAATGAGCCTAACTGCTCTTTGTACACCTCTTCTCAATTTACCGGTGACCAAATCTGCTTCGAGCACAGAAGAGATCTGCCTGCTCCTTGTTTGTAATCTGCTTAAGTGCCCTCTTCTTGCGTCGTCACCATCTGGTGACTTGCCATCTTTTATCTCCAATTCAATTCTTTTTGTTAAATTTTGTTGCAGTCTTGCTTGTCTATTTTCGATTACGGATAATTCCTCCGAGGTCATGAGATTGGGCTTGAATGGTAGCCTGTTCATTTGCTTTAAAGTGATATTGGTTATATTACTCAAACGTTTGTGCATCATTTCTATACGCCTTTGGCTTGCAAGATGATAACGTCTGTCAACCGTCTCGTTGGCAGCAAGTATGATAACTGAGCCTGCCGACTTCCTTCCAGTTCTACCTTTCCTTTGGATATACCTTATTTCGCTTGGTATTGGTTCATAAAAGATCACGAGATCCACTTCGGGTATATCAAGCCCCTCTTCAGCTATGGACGTTGCTACAAGAACATTAAACTCTCCATTTCGAAATAATTCAAGAACCGTCGCTTGTTCTTCCTGCCTCATTCCTTCATCTCCCTGTCTCTTTGCTTGACCTACAAACCTTGAAGACCTGATGCTGCTTTTGGATAAGATATCTGTTATATGCCTAGCAGTATCCCTATACTGAGTAAATATCAAAATCCTAGATCTACTCTCTTCAGGACCATTCACTGAGGACTGAAGATGCTGCTTCACCAGTTCCAGCACACGCTTGACCTTGGGGTGCTCTTTTTGTATTCCTGATATGAGCGCTTTGGCTTCTAAAATTCTAGGATCCCTGCGCAGAAATGATTGTGTCTTTGAGTCATCTTTCTCTGCCCTATCCAGGAATGCCTTGAGCGAATATGAACCCTGGCTACCCATTAGCTCAATGCAATACATCAAACTCAGAGCAGCTGATTGATTTGAAAGAGCTATATAAATTGGCCCTCTTTGCTCTTCCATCGTAAGTTCAAGGTTGTATCGAAGAAGATCTCCTGCCTGTATCAAATCTCTTTTGAATATCCAGTCAATTCTGTTTTTCGTAACTATACCTCTTTGAATAAGCCATTTCAATTTCTCATCCAATACGGATCGGAGTAGAGATATAACATACATATACTCCTCTGGTAGGTTAAACCACTCCCACTTGACATCAATTGGGTTGACATAGGGTTTTACGTCGGGGTCCTCTTCCGTTCTGTATTCCATGTTCTCAACGAAGAGGTTATCACAAACTTCTTGCACTCTCTTCCTCTCAGCGCCAGGGCTAGCAGTTAGCGCTAGTAATAAAGGATTAGATGACTGCTCTATGTAGTGTCTTGCTATTGAAGTATATGCATAGTCTTTTACCGCTCTATGTGCTTCGTCAAATACCAATAAACTAAAGTCACTTAAAGATAATCTACGTTCACTTATGTCATTCTTGACGACTTCAGGTGTGGCAAACAGCAATCTTATACGCCTCTGGTTCCATACTGCAGAACGATATTCAGGAGGAGTCTTTCCGGTTACGCATGCTGTCTCCTCTTGTAGTACCTTCAATGCTGATAGGAACGACATCATATGTTGGGATACCAGTGGCCTTGTCGGTGCCATTACCAATACACGCATATCCTTATACTTGTAAAGCATATTTGCGCAAACAAGCAAAGCTACAATTGTCTTTCCAAGAGAAGTTGGAAGAATTACAAGCGTGTTTCTGTAGCAACATGACTGAGATATAGCCTTTTGATAACTTCTCAGCTCTAAGCATCTATTCCATACAAGAGGATGTTCTACGTACTGCAGCGGCAACAATTCAATAGGAGAACTATTCACAATACATGCAAATAATCATTTAGCAAATATAAAATGAGCTATACGTTCTACTACAGCCATAACAATTTTCTTTCTAAACTACAAATATGCTGTTGGCCCTGTAGCCACATAGTTTTAAGAAACAGTTTTAAGAATCTTGCTGAAAGCCAAACTTTGTTATTGATCATAATACAGATTGAAAAAATGGCTTCGTTATATCTCGAAGATATCTCTCTGATCTGTTGCCGGTCGTTTTCTTTGAGGATTAACTTCATCGATACTCTTTGCTAGCTGAGATAGCTTTGGGTTAGAGACTAGTCTATTTATTTCTCCTATTTCAGCTTCTGATCTGAGTACTATTCCTCTTTTCTTTGAAGGAGACCCAGTAGAATCTACAGGATTTACTTCTATTGCTAATGTCGCTGGCCTTCCCTTAAATGGCGGCAACTTTAGAAGAAACACTCCGGGTATACTAGTCGGCTTTCTTTCCCAATCTGTGCCGTCCCTCAGAAATTCTAGTAGTCTTTCATCGATGCTCATGATATAAGATCAATTGAAATTCAATTATTTTATAGATATAAAAACATAAAGTCTGACCATTTCCATTGATAACACATATACGATATTTCCGCTACTAGTTGACAAGAATTCAAGATTTAGTTTTTTGATATGTGATATAAACCTTAAGCTGTGAATCAAAACATTAAAACTTTTGATTGGCATTCATTAAGTTTGCGAAATGGTAAAAATGTCATTAGATTACCACAACGGAACAATCGTAATAAGTGGGATAGCCAATCTGCCTTTCGCGACCCTTGATCCCAGGACCAATTCCCTTAGGGCTCCAGCTCTTTACTACATAAATTTAATCGAGCACATGAAACGAAGTAATATAGAATATATCGATAACGTTTTGGACCTAATTCCCTCTAAACATTTGAATGTAGGGAGCACAAAAAATAATAGTGCTAATTCTAATGATAATGATTCGTCCAATTTATCCCTTAGAGATTATCAGCGAGAGGCTATTACCAATTGGATCAAAGCCAAAATGAGAGGCTGCATAGTCTTGCCGACTGGTGCTGGTAAAACACTGATAGGCATGGAAGCGATCAAGGCGATAGATTCTGCATCATTAATCGTAGTACCGACTATCGATCTTATGGAACAATGGACGTGGAATCTGTCAAAATATTTTAAATGCGTAAAGATAGGAAATCTTGGAGGGGGCTATGATAATATTCAACCCATCACAGTTGCGACATATGATTCTGCGTACCTACGTGCGTCTAAGATTGGAAACAAGTTTTCATTAATAATATTTGACGAGGTTCATCACCTAGCTGCACCTGGCTACAGATCAATAGCGGAACAGATGGCCTCACCATTTAGATTGGGCCTTACAGCAACAATAGAGCGAGAGGATAGAAGACATATAGAACTTCCAAATCTTGTGGGAGAAACAGTATTCCAGCTGTCATCTGACCGGCTTGTTGCTAGACAATACTTAGCACCATATGAAATAGAGACAAGAGAAGTCGTAATGCTGCCTGAGGAAATTAGGGAATACAATAAGAACTATGACAAGTATCAAGATTGCTTACTACGACTTGGTTTTAAGTATCCCATTGCATTTCAAAAATTAATTTTGCTATCAGGCAGAAATATGATTGCCAGACAAGCCGTGTTGGCTAGAAAAAAAGCGATGTATATAGCTCTAAACAGCAGATCAAAAATACAAGAGCTAAGGCAAATTCTTGCAAAAAATAGAGGAGTTAAAACTATTATATTCACACAGTATAATAGGCTAGTTTATGAAATATCAAAAACTTTTCTGATACCATTTATTACCTACAAGACAGGTAAAGGAGAGAGGCTAGATGTACTGAAGCGCTTCACAGAGGGAAGATATAATGCGATAGTTACATCCAAAGTTTTGGATGAGGGTTTGGATGTACCAGATGCGGTGCTTGGTATAATTGTCAGCGGAACAGGAAGCAGAAGGGAATTTATTCAGAGGCTTGGAAGGCTTTTAAGGCCTAAATTGGATGTATATAAAAAAGCAAAACTTATTGAGATTATCTCTGCCAGAACTACTGAGACACACACCAGCACAAAGAGAATGAATGCACTGGGTAACGAGGATACGAAAGAAGATAATAATCAGAAATTTGGAAGGAGAACTGAAATTAAGACATTTTGTTTTGCCAACGATAATAATAATATTAATTTTGATTGCACAGCATTGCTAGCAGTATCAAATGCAAGGACTTCGAATCTTATCCTAAAAGAAAAATGGCAAACTACTGAGAGTGAGACGGTATAGGGCATGTTACCTGTTCAATTGCTTAGAGCGAGAATAAAAAATAGGGGAAAAAATATAGATCCGCTCTTTTGCGAACATACTATTGATGACGACCGCGGCAATGGCTACGAGATCCATTTAGCCTCAAAGCTGATTGAAGAATTTGAAGAGGCTTGGAAAAATAAAGAAAGGAATGGAGTGCTCGCTGATAGAATAGGTCTACTTGAAGAGCAATATGGAGATTACAAGTTAGTAAGAGGATTTTACACATTACTTCAGAGAAGGTGTATTTTAGGTTCGAAGAAAAGTACAGCCACAGAGACAAGTGGCAGTATAGCAAAAAGCTCCATGAATAGCAGGGTTAACCAGAACATTCCTGGTTTAGGACATCAGTCAATTGATCCATTCAGTATTAGGAGGGAACTATTCGAAGAATCATCTAAGAGAGGTTTTGCATTAACAGATTTTGAGAGAACAGAAATTATGGATGCAGTGGCATCAAGACTAGGAATAAGTATGGCCAGTCTATCTGAGGCTATGTGGAGTGACCTAGAGGATAACCTCATAATTGAACATTTTTTTAAGATAACTCCAAAGGAACTTGTAGGATGGTATAACCTGTCTCTAATTCAAACGCTGCTATTCAATTGCACAGAACTAGAGTTTTCCGTAAGCGGAGGATCAAACTGGAAACGTGTTTTGAGAGATCTAAAAAGACTTGGTCTCATGTATCATCTGGAACAACGGCAACAGGTCAGCAGAGAGCAAAAAGAAACGTATCTAGATGACAAGGTACAGCAAGTCGCAAATTGCTTGTCTGCAGTAAAAGATGATGCCACCACCATAGTATGTTCTGTAAATGGCCCTTTGAGTATATTCAAATTAACTGATCGATATGGGACATCGATTGCAAAGCTGCTTCCATCAATAATTTCTACTGATAAATGGTTTATTTCAGCTTGGATTGTAAGAAAGAATTTAACCTCCGGGAAGAGGGTATATGAATTTGAACTATCATACAATAGATCTCCTTTGTTGTTACGTGAACCTGTTCGCGATAGAGTTAAAATTAGCAGATTGAATCAAGAATTTGTCTCAGGTAGTCCTGATATTACTAGTAATACTTACTATGACAGCAAAGTAGAAGAAAACTTTGCAAAGAGGTTTATACAATCCGGCAACGGGTGGAGCCTAATAAGAGAACCTGATCCGATTATTCTATCTAATGGCAAAGCCTTGATCCCGGACTTCTTGTTTGAAAAATATGGCAAAAGGATATACCTCGAGATAGTAGGATTTTGGACCAAAGAATACCTTGAAAAGAAGTTTGAGAAGATAAGAGACGTATCAGTAACAGAAACAACTAATAGAGTTGACTTCCTAATAGCAGTTAACAGCGACTACCATGCCGCTTCTAGTAATGTTGCTGGCACTAAGGTAAAATTAGGCATTTCACAGCTATCTAATTTCATCCAGAAGAACCATCTAATAATGTACAAGAATGACAGTGTACCTCTAAGGCCTATATTGGAATATCTAAAGTATATTGAACAAAGGATCGAGCAACAAATGGTAAGCCAGTATTCTAAGAGCTTGCTAGGAGAACTAGATCACATTATTGAAGTAGCTGATCCGAAGAATAGCATAATATCGGTTGAAGATATCGCCAAAAAATACAATATATCGATCGAAGCCGCACTAAGGATTATCAGGTCTGAAGCTGAGATAGACGAAAATAAAAAGGAAAATGAAAATTATGATAAAGATGGTCATACCAAGTTCATAATAGTAGGCAAGTACCTGATCTTAGATCCAAAGGCAAATGAGTTGAAGTCGCTCTTAGAGAAAACAACAAGGTATAATGAGGCTAGTATACTTTTTATGAAAAATGGAATTCCAGAAGAATGCCATCTTGATCTTATCTCTAAATTGGGATTTAACATAATATGGAAAGGTATAGATTATAATACGGCGACTATTGAAAAGAAATATTCGTAGACTTAGTTTTTTTGCCATTCCATACTTTGATCGTAGCGAAAAATCTAAGAGATTCTTGGCAGGGTCGTTAACTATCGCATCAAGATATGCAGGTCCAGCGCAATTCAATAAATTGTCAATTAATATTAAGAGGGTTAAGATATATGTAAAAATTATTTATTATATTGAAAACTATAAATCCCGAGTTATAGATTGAAGTATTTATTTCATTAATAACTGCTACAGGCGTGTAGTTAGGCGAATTTTATACTTATATTCTCAACAGTATATACGTACATATAGTATTCTGTTTGCAAAGCCATTATAATATTACCATCATAGGAAGCGGCATTTTAGGCACCTCAGTAGCATATTTTTTATCTTCTATATATGGCTCAAAGGTTCTAGTGATCGAGCAGGAAAGAAATGTCGCATTCCATACGAGCAGCAGGAATACAGGGAAAGTACATGCACCGATTCTTTATGATCCATTGAAGAAGAAGCTTTTTGCTAAAGCTGCGTTTCTAGGGTATGACATGTGGTACAAGTACTCCAATCGCAAACAAGTGCTTTTCAAGCAGGACGGTGTCTTGGAGGTTGCTATCGATCAGAGGGGCACGGATAGGCTTCAGAGATACATGGAATGGGGAGAAGCAAATGGCCTAAGACCAGATGAGGAAATTAAACTCTTAGAAAAAAATGATGTTAAAAAGCTGGAGCCTAGCGTTCATTGTAATGCCGGATTGTACTGCTCAAGAGATGCTTCAGCAGACTATGGATGTCTGACAAGATGCCTTTTTCAGGATTGTGAGTCATTTGGGTGTAGTTTCTTACTTGGACACAGACTTAGGGCTGTAATGCAGTCAGGTCATGAAGGGTTAATAATGATCGTAGATGGCGGAGAAAAAGAAAAAAGAATCACGACTGAATTTCTAATTAATGCTGCTGGCGGAAATGCGCTAGATATTGCACACTCTATGTATTTGGCCAAAGAGTTTACAGATCTTCATTTTAGAGGAGAGTATTGGCAGGCTCCGGCAAAATACCGAGACCTTACAAAACGAAGCATCTATTCAGTACCCAAAATACCTGACTACCCCTTCCTAGATCCGCATTGGATAGTTCGTATAGATGGAAGGCGCGAAGTCGGTCCAAACGCTGTTCCAGTTTTTGGTCCCTATGCGTATGACTGGAGAAAAAACCTAAAATATTTCCTACCAAAAATATTTGAATCGTTGAGAACGACTGGTGCTCGAAAGATCCTTTTTGATAGACAATTCCTATCTCTTATCAGCAATGAACTGAAAAGTTCGCTTTCCAAATCTGCAATGATAAACAGAGCCAAGAAATTTTTGCCTCAGTTAACTGTATCTGCATTTTCAAGAAAGGGAACAGCTGGTATTAGATCCCTATTGGTAAACAAGGATGGAAGATTTGTACCAGATACATTAATAATTAAACAACAGGATTCCATACATGTTCTAAACTATAATTCTCCAGGCGCCACCGGAGCCTTGCCTATGGCCGCAATGATCGTAAACCAATTATTTGAAGATGGCGTCCTCAGTTCTGTAGGCGATTGGGTTGAAGGTAAATCAATGTGGGACTTCAGGGAAATTGCCCATAAAATGAATACATAAGATACTTATCTATCCAAAGCTCCTAATGAGTATGATTGTTGGCGTTTTTGATTCGCTTTTACTTTTCCTACGTGGACTAAAAAGGTGGAAGTTTTCTATTTTGTTAGCTAGATGTTTTTATTGCTTTGCTTTTGTTAAAAAACAAAAGGTAAAGACTGGCTATAAAATGCTTCTTTAGCGTTTAGTACGCCTTGCAGCTGAGGCTATTACGTATGCCAATCCTACTATCAGGCCAAATGCCAATGGTATCCACACGCTGAAACTCTGCTGACTGAAATTTATTTGCTCTATTAAACTACTAATGAATTCCATTTCTCTTATAGGATTCCCTTAGGTATAATATAAGGTTTATATTGTAACATTGGCGTAAATTGCTTTAGTATGTATCTATCCATGATTTCTATATACCCCCTTCTTATTTCATTCTACACTTCCAATTTTTAATTTATTTTAAGAAGCCTATCAATTTACCATAGTAAAGTGCTCAATATCGTGTTTCTATGCGGTGAGATTAAATAACGCTAAATTGAAGTGCATGGTAACATGAAGATGCAAAAGGAACTTCGCAAGTTTTGTCCCAAATGCAAGACTCATACAGTACAATCAGTATCCATATATAAAAAAGGGAGGGATAGGAAGACAGCAGAGGGTGCTCGAAGGCACGCAGAAGACAAGAAAGGCTATGGAGGACAAAAGTTCCCAGAGCTGAAGAGAACTGCCAAGACTACGAAAAAAATCACTTTACGATATACATGCAAGAATTGTCAGAGAAAAACAATGAATGAGGGTATAAGAATGCGCAAAATGGAGATCCAAGCTTAATCGTTGTGAGTGAGTGAATTATGGCAAGTAAAAATACTATAATGGTCCCAAAACCAAGTAGCAGATTTATATCTGTCCAATGCACACAATGCGGAGAAAAGAGGATTATGTTCAGTCATAGCACAAGAGATATACATTGCAAGTCTTGCGGAGAGATAATTGCCAAGAAAACAGGATCTAAAGCAAACATTGTCGGAAAAATTCTAGACACATTTGACTAGGTACGGCACATCATCCTTTCTGCTGCCTCGAAGTCAGATCTTGTATTAACATTAACTGCAACTCCTTTTTCGTTTAATATTATGTAGCGTTCCGCTATTCTAGCTGTACCATAGACCTTTGTGGAGTCAATTACAGAGATACCTGTATGACAATACTGCCGTGAATTGATGCGAACTATTACACTAGGTTTGATTCCCATACCAATGACATATTGTTTGGCAGATAAAACTGATATGCAAGCGTCTTCCTGTCTCCATTGCGAAACAGTTTCCCTAACATTTTTTAATTCTAGCAGTGGAAGATCTGCAGGCACGACAAAAACTGTCGCTGGTTTAAGTATGTTTAGTACCATGGAGATGTCATGTGAGTAGCTTCTGCCTTCAGTTTTTATTATATCTACCTCATGCGACAAATTAGCGTCAATATATGCAGCAGTCAGCAGGGCATTGTAGCTTGTTGCTACAACTATTCTGCGGAATTTTTCAGATTTTACAAGGGTATTGAGAACTAACTCGACCATGGTTTGGCCCTTTAATTTTAACAAGGGTTTTTCAATGCTCGCGAATTCCCGCATGCGGCTTCCCTTGCCGCCACACATTATAGCTGCCATCATCAGGTCTTAGACAACGTTTGAATTGCTTTAAAACCATGCTGAAATTGCGATGATGAACGTACTGTTAAATAACATATTATAGTACGTATGGTTTTTTCATGCGATAATAAAATACGCAGGCCATTTCGAATGCCTGTTGCTGGAAATACATGGCAGTAAGGCATGAGCAGCGACAAAGAAGGATATATCATAGTAAGAATACACGACTAGTTTTATGCGTTGACGATCTCTGGGTCCTTGACAACTATTAGTAGCATGAATAAAAAGCCGTATGGTTATTTAAACTTCAAACATAATTGTCTAAATAATCTTCGGTATTGTCCTGCATTAATACAATACCAAATTGATGAGACTCGATTCATATACTTTTGCATACTTCGCTGGTCAAAACAAGTATTCATTTAATATGCCTATTTTTGCTCCAACACACGATCATACTACTAATATGATCGCAGCTAGCGATCTAACACAAGACAATTATGACATCATAGCCGATAGAACTATCAAAGAAGCTAGTCGAGTAATCTCATTTGATGCACCCATAACATCGCCAGAAATGCCACCAAAGGACTTATTTGAGAAATGCTGTATAAGCGCTGCAATTGCTAGTGATACACTAAGTGCTAAAATACCAAAGTAGCCACTTCCGGTGAACCATATGATGGGAATGGATATTACTGTCGCAACCAATATTTTTCGCTTGTCTTTCATGGCACTGGTAAAGGGAGAGCTGAAACCATCCCAAGCTGATATCCCCATATGAGCCTGCATAACCATTATAAATTTTGCAGTTACCTCCGCGGCAACAATGCTGCTTAGCAATTTAATCCCGTGATGAAAGCTGGATATTGCAATAATCATGCCCGCCACATAAAGAGCTACCGCCATAACCCCCGCAGATCCTACTGCAGGGTCGCGCATAGCATTGTGCTTGGTTATCTTTTCACCCTTTGTCATCAATCCGTCAGCAAAATCAGCTAGCGCATCCGTATGATGCAAACCAGTTATCAAAACTAATGCTGTCGTGACTATAAAACCGATTATGAGCGGCTGGAGGTAAAGTGAAATTCCATACGCCAACCCTCCGATGATACATCCGATTATTAGGCCTGCTAGCGGAAAAAAATGCATCATATTTGCAACGCTATTCAAATCTGTGTCAGATGATTTTTGGCCAGGTATTATTGTCAAAAATGAAATAATTGCCTGTATTGACCTAAATACCAAAGATTATTTTCCACCAGCCTGCGGCATACAGCATAGTTATTAATGGAGCAGAAAAGATCACACAAAACACAACAGCGGTACACTTCATGACAGAAAGTGCAGCCTTGCATTTCTCGATCGAAGGAGCTTCACATTGATCTCCTAGAGAATAGTAACCAATTTTTTCAAGCCTTATTCTAAGAGCACCAGCCATTGCAGCCATTGGATAGCCTGCATTACAACTGGAGGTTTTGCCATGATCACGGCGCAAAATTTGTATTGATTTTTTCCAGTCTGCATGAACTATCCTCGCAGCGATCATCATAATAATTGCTGTAATCCTTGCAGGGAAATAGTTAGCTGCGGTGTCGAGAACTGCAGGCATCCATCCAATATTTTTATGATATGTATCTGTGTATCCTAACATAGAATCCAGAGTGTTAATGATTCTATATGAAAAGGCTCCCGCTGGACCGAGAATAGAATAATAAAACAAAGGCGAAGTAATCCCGTCAACTATGCTTTCAGCTATAGACTCAATTGTTCCCGAAATAACATGCTGCTCATCTAAATTTCTGGTATCTCTTTTTACTATCATAGATAGACTAAACCGTGCGTTTATCAAATCTCTGTCTTCCAGTGCGCACATAATCGCAATGGCATGTTTTTCCATTCCTTTTATTGCGATCGTGATTTTTAGAATTAGCGCACAAAAAACAATAAAGGCGATGGATCCTGCTATATGCATGATAGCTATCGCACAAATATGAACAATAACCCCAAATACTACAATTAATAAGACCGAAAAAATAATTGCTCTTGATCTTTCTTTTCTTTCTTTATTGACGTAGATGCTATTGACACTATTACTACCATTTTGCTTCAACTTTGGTATGAAACATTCTATAAGTTGGCCTAACCAAGCCACAGGATGAAACTTGTTTCTTGGATCACCTAACAACAAGTCAACACAAATACCTCCAACAAGTGCCAGTAGCATGTTTTCTAGTGCCACCATTTACTGTGCCCTATAACTTTGGTGGATAATTTTTCAATATCGATGCTTTTGCTTACGGCCTTTGATATAAGGCTTATCTGTCTATCCCAGTGCTCTTCTGACATTACGGCCTTGTCAGAAGTTTGTCCATCAAGCGAGTCTTCATTTGGCAAAGAAAAATCGACTCTTGGAATAACCCCAAAAAAACGTTTTCTAGTTATTTTCTCAACTGATTTGATTGCGGGCTTTAACAGGCTCTTATCACCGCGAAATTTATTAATTATAAAACCTTTGATCAACTGCCTATGAATAGGCTTCAGTAGCTCCATAGTACCAACAATACTAGCAAAACATCCTCCTCTTTCAATATCTGAGGTTATGATCACGGGAGCTCCTACTTTATGAGCAAGTAGCATATTCGCTATATCATATTTCAAAATATTTACTTCGGCAGGAGATCCGGCCCCTTCGATTATTATGAGGTCATTTTCTTTCCTTAGACTCTCCAATTCATCTAAAGTAAATGGAAAGGCCTTCTGTAAGATGAATTTTTCGTAGTAATCTTTTGCATGCATTTCATCATAAATTTTGCCACCCAGAATAACCATGCTCCGGTAGTCCCCTAGAGGTTTTAGTAATACAGGGTTCATCCTTACATCCGGCTTCTTCCTTGAAGCAATTGCCTGTATGGCTTGTGCAAGCGCCATCTGCTCAGATGTGTTTTTAATGTTGTAAGCGCTTGAGGACATATTTTGAGCCTTGAATGGAGCTACTCGATATCCCATGTTACTAAAAATTCTACAGAACGCAGTGACAAGTGTTGTTTTTCCAGAGCCGGACGACGTGCCCTGAATCATCAATAGCTTTGCTTTACTCATATCTATGTGTCAAATGATCCTAAAGCATCGAGCAAAAGCAAATTTTCCTTGTGCGTTTTTACTGCTACTCGAACATATTCATGCCCCATACCGCTAAACGTGCTGCAATCCCTGATCAATACACCGCTTCTCACTAACATAAGATCTCTTACATGTGTAGAATCTTTATTTTTCAAACGGATTAAAAAATAGTTTACATCAGATCTACATGCTATAAAATTTTGAAACTTTTTGTTTATGTAAGAATGCATAAAGCTTCTTTCCTTCTTTATTATTGCTCTTGCATTTGCAATATGTGTCATATCTTTTAGAGCAACAATTGCAGCCAGTTGTGCCACACCATTGACATTCCAAAATATACGATTGGCAGACATTTGCTTGGCAAGTTTAGGATTGCTAACACTGTATCCGACTCTAAGACCGGCAAGAGCAAACGATTTAGTGAAAGATCTCAGGACTACTAAGTTATCGAATTCTTTTACTTTATCGATAAGTGAATGAGCTTTCCTATCACCATCAATGAATTCTATAAAAGATTCATCGACTAAAATTTTCGTAGAACTACCTAGCTGTTCAATTACCTTTTTGATTTCTTTTGTGCATAGTAGACCAGTAGGATTATTGGGATTGCAAAAGAAAATGGCATCCTGTTCTTTTTCTTTTGCTTTTTCTATAATAAGCTCAGGATCCAATTTCTTATTTTTTAATGGAACCAGCATAATATCTGCGCCAGTCCTATAGGATGCAACTTCATATTCACAAAAAGTCGGCACCGGAATCAGTGTCTTACTATGAACGAAAGCTCTAGCAAAGTCATGGATTATTTCTGTTGCTCCGTTGCCCACACAAATACAATCTAAACTTAAATCATTATCCAAGTAATTCAATATGCCCTTTTTCAGTTCTAGGCATTCGGGATCAGGATATAAAGATGAAATCCTGCCTAAATTTCTGCGTATTGACGCGAGAACTCTATCAGGGATTCCTAATGGGTTAATACTCGAACTAAAATCGACTTTCACCAATTTGGGATTTACTGAGTAAATCCCGCCATGGTAGCATGAAGTTGGTTTGGCTACTCCCTCCTCTACTGTTAAGCCAGCCATTATTCAATCTAGCATCGCAGAGATATATAGAATGAATGCTTCTTTTGTTCTGATTGCAAATATAATTCGTTCAAGTAAGGTGAGTCTGAAACGATTATTAATTGCATGGGAATTAACGCTATTCAATGTTAAAAGTTGCACTTATCGGTGCTACAGGAGCAGTAGGACAGGAATTTGTTATAGCTCTGAATAAACACCCTTGGTTTGAATTAACTCAGATCGCGTCGTCGGAGAGATCTGCAGGGAAAAAATACATTGAAGCCCTTTATGACTTACAATCAGGCATAATTAAGTGGCATAACAAAGAACAAATGCCCGAATACATCCAGGATATGAGGCTCACTAGAGCCCAAGATATAGATCCCAACAAATTCGACCTAGTCTTTACTGCAATAGAATCAGCTGACGCCAAGGAAATCGAGCCCATTTTCGCAAAATCGATTCCGGTTATCAGCACTGCGGCTGCATTTAGGTACGAAAATGACGTTCCTATATTGATTCCTGGCGTGAACGATGATCATGCACATTTATTGGATATCCAGAGAAAGAATAGAGGATGGAAAGGCTTCATAGCTCCACTGCCAAATTGTACAACAACTGGTCTAGCGATTACCCTCAAGCCGATAATGACTAGGTTTGGGATTAACAACGTTTTCATGACATCCATGCAGGCGTTATCTGGCGCTGGAAGGTCACCGGGTGTCATTGCGTTAGATATCATGGACAATATAATACCCTACATACCGAAAGAGGAAGAAAAAGTCCAAATAGAGACAAAGAAGATCCTAGGAAATCTGGATACCAGCTTCGTTGTTCCTAACGCAATTAGAGTTAGTTGTACTTGCACAAGAGTTCCTGTCTTGGACGGTCATACGGAAATTGTATTTGTTGAAACCAAAAGACCCGCCGCACCGGACGAGGTAAAGAGTGAAATGTTGGAGTTCTCCAAGTCAGTTACTGTCAGAGATTTACCCACGGCTCCGGAGGACTACATTATCGTTCACGACGATCCGGCAAGACCTCAACCACGTATAGATAGAGAGATTAACGATGGCATGACTACAGTCGTCGGCAGGTTAAGGAAGGACTCTGTATTCGATAATGGAATCAAATATGTTTTATTATCACATAACGAAAAAATGGGATCTGCAAAGGGCGCTGTATTACTTGCTGAGTTATTGAAACATAAAAATATGCTTTAATTTCAATATTATTCATAAAAAATGGTTTTAAATTTGAAATTAATACGTTTATTAACCTCTCAACTAGAGGTATAATGGTAATTTGGATGGCGAGAATAGACGATTTAGATTTGAAAATATTAAGCGAACTTTCTAAAGATGCTAGCACATCGGTACCTAGGCTTTCAAAGAAAATTAGCATAAATGCTTCTGTAGTATATAGTAGAATTAAGAGACTACTAAGAAAAGGATTAATCAAGAAATTCACGATTGTAATCAACGACGAGGCGCTTGGATTTAGCGTTAAAGCCCTTACCGGAATCAATATGGATTCTAAACTAAGAGACAATGTTCTTAATGAATTATTTAAAATACCGGAAGTTCGTGAGGTTTCGGAAGTAACTGGTAGATTTGACATCCTCGTAACTATGAATGCTCGATCCCTTGATGAAATGCATCATCTGATCTCCGAAAAAATAGGCCATATCGAAGGAGTTCAAAAGACAGAAACTTTTATTGAGATGAGAAAGACTGCGCGCGAGTTGATTTTTCCAACCTCCATATAAAAATAATACTATATTGTGTTCTGCATTTTTATAGATGATAGAAGCATAAAGAGATGGTAGTTGCGGTTGATCACTCAGAAAACCGTGGGAAACAGGTTCAAAAACTATTTTGAACTCACAAAGCCAAAGATTTGGTACCTGTTAGTTTTTACGTCCTTTGGTTCTGCGATTACAGCATCTTTATTATTTCATATCTCTGTTCAACCTTTAACTTGGTTATTCCTTCTTGGAGGAGTAGCTGCAGGTTCGGCTGCTGCTGATACGCTAACAGGTTATAATGACCGCGATATTGATGCCATTATGGATAGGACCAAAGGTAGACCCATCCCGTCGGGGAGAATTTCTGCTAGGCACGCACTGATTTTCGGCTTAATCTTAGCCGCGGTTTCTCTCTTGTTTGCGTGGTCCATAAACATACTGGCTTTTGTTTTGATGGCCTTGGGGTTATTTGATAATATTATAGTCTACAGTAAGTGGTTGAAGAGGAAAAGCCAACTGAATATTATCCTAGGCGGATTCTCTGGAGGAGCGCCTGCCCTCATAGGTTATGTTGCAGTAACAACACAACACATTGAACTTGGTTTGGTTATGGCGGCTCTGGTATTCTTGTGGATTCCAACTCACATCTGGAGTCTGTCTTTGCATGTCAAAAAGGATTATACAAAGGCTGGCGTTCCAATGCTACCGGTTGTTTCTAGTGAAGAGAGGTCAGTTCGGGTAATTGCTGGAACAACTCTGATGATGGTGTTATTCAGTATTCTTCCATTCTTCCTTAAACAATTTGGATTAATTTATGTAATCACCGCGACTGTTTTTGGAGCAGCGATGGTGGGCTTGTCTATATGGTTGCTATTAAGACCTAGTGAAAGAGCTTCCTGGACAGTTTTCAAATTCTCTAGTCCGTATTTAACTGCGTTATTTATCGCATTCATGGTCGACGCATTTTATCATTAGCGAAAATCAGATATGCAAACTGTTTTCGCATTCGTAGAGTAACCTTGCAATGACTACGTGTGCCTCTAAGCTGTAATGTGATATAGAATATAGCCTGTTAAACCATGCAGTTGTATTGTTAGAAAAATGTCCCTGTGCGAATCCCCCTACAATAAACGCGCAGTCAGTGTTCTCCTCAGATATGTTCTTCGCTACTATTGCTTGAGCGGTGCTTTGAATTCCTACCTTAGAAAGGCCTATCAATTTGGCTGGCTTTACTACCTTTTTTATGACTTCTTCAAACGTCATATCGTCGTGCAGCCGCAGAAGAATATTATTATTATCATCATCTTTATTATTATTATCATCATCGTCATTACATGCGGCTTTGTGCGATTTTATAACTTTTTTTTCGAAAAGATCTATCATTAAACCTTCAAAACGAAAATATGATTTTGGTATGCGCAGGTTTTCGCCAATGAATATCAGCTTATCATTTATTGTATGTAGGTAGACATTTAATCTCCCGCTAAAGAATAAGGGCGTTGACAGGGCTTCCATCAATGCAAAGTGTACTATATCTGGCCTCCCTCGTTTCCATCCCGAGTTGAGGTTTGCACGAACCATTGCGGAGTGATGATAACTTCTATCTAGTAGAATTTGGCTCGATGCCCTGCCTGTCCTTTGTGCGTAATTTTTGACCGATGGGTGATCAATTATCTGAGTCGGGACAGTTTCAATGGCAGCCTCGGCAATTACTAGCGAGATCATCAGTTACAACCTCTAGATTATATATAAAATAATATAGCTTCTATATTTAATACCTTTTTTATCTAAAAAAATATAAACACGTGCAAGCACCTAAAGTGTAAACATTTCAGCCCTCTTGGCATGAACGAGTTTCTGAAGTTCTTTAATACCTAAAGCCAGCTCCTCTTCTGCCTCATGTTCAGTTCCCCTGTTAACAATGATTTCACCAGGCCCAAATCTTACGTCGTTGATCGTTAGTGGTATTTCACTGTGGAGTATTTTAGATATAAATTCGAAAAGATTTGGATATGCTATACTGTTAGTATACACATAACTAGTGGTTCCATTGCTAATAATTCCTCCTTTTCGCAAAGGAAACTTCAAATCAGGAGAAGAAACATAATCAATAATTTTTATTGCAAGCTTATTGGAGTCTGATTCTTTATTTTGTTTTGATTCTAGATATCTCTTTGCAATATATTCTGCTTCGTCAAAACTACTCATTATCCGTGTTCTCAAGAGATAATCGCATTACTGGTTAATTACAGTATCATTAATTACACGAATAATAATATATTATAACAATATCAAATGATATAAGATATAAATTATATGCAATTGATAGTAGGACTTTTTTAAATACACATGAAAAAAAAAGATATGGCAAAAACGATTGCAAGAGAGAGAATCGAGATTCTAATAGCTAATGCTTTAAGTGAGGTTAAAGAAAACAGAGATACGCTTGCTGACCATCATGCATATCTTGCAAAAAAAATTGCCATGCGGTTGCGGTTGGGGCTGCCTTATGAAATTCGACAATTATATTGCAAAAGCTGTAAAAGATTTATTACGCCGGGGAAAAATGCTAGAGTAAGAATAGGAAGATCCAGGATAAACTCTATAAGAATTACTTGCGTAAAGTGTGGTCACACATATCGCAAACTCCTAGGAAAGCGAAAGAAATAGATCAGTTCTTTTAAAATTTAGGTGGTATAGCAGATGACAAGAATTTATAAGGGATTTGCCGCATGATTACTGTTTATAACCATGGCTAAGGCATACGATGTTCCAGCAGAGGATCTGATTGAGAGGTTGACTGAACATATAAAGAAAGAAAAGAAAATTCAACCTCCTAACTGGGCAGGCTTTGTTAAAACGGGTGCACATACACAAAGAATTCCGCATAACAAAGACTGGTGGTACACAAGATGTGCTTCTCTCATAAGAAAAGTGTACATACATGGACCAATTGGTGTCTCTGATCTTAGGAGCGAATACGGTGGCAAGAAAAAACTTGGATATAACCTCGCTCATCACAGGGATGCAGGTGGAGCAATTATTAGAAAGGCTTTACAACAGCTCCAGCAAGCAGGTTACATTGTTAATAAAAGTAAGGGCAGATCAATATCCGAGGAAGGCATGAAAAAAGTTGACAGAATAGCTACTGAACTGTACGATGAAATTATAAAGAGTTCTCCACAGCTCCAACGATACGCCTAATTTTTACTGTTAAGGAGAAAAGTGAGTAGTCGTGTCCGGGTCACAACCATACCAACCAAATGATGATGAATCTAAGAAGCGAGAAGCAGAAGCTGCTGCTGCTGCTATGCGCCAACGCGCTCTAATGGTTCTCCTAGAGCCTCCTGCACGGCAAAGGTTAATGAACATTAAAATGGTCAAGCCAGAGCTTGCAGCAACCGTAGAAAATTACTTGCTGAATGCAGCCTCTAGTGGAAGGCTAAATAGGTCCCTAACTGATGAGGAGCTAAAACAAATCTTACTTAGTTTACAACAGCCTAAGAAAGAATTTAAAATAAACAGACGTTGAATGTTAGCGCTAGTGGATTTTTTCATCTCTATGTGTTTAAATCGAGTTTGCAAACAACACCTGTATCACATATTTCCATGATTTCTCTTAAGAAGATCTACTGAGAACCATTATTATTTAAATAAGTTTTCACGATACATATCTAGTTAAACATATTAAGTCTTAGTGTTGCCTTGATTCTTATGAAAGCGGCCGTGTTTCGTGAATTCAGTAAAGATCCTACAAAAGTTGTAAACATCGAAGACATAGATATGCCGAAATTAAAATCCAACGAGTTGATGCTAAAAGCAGAAGCAGCTGCATATAATTATAATGACCTTTGGGCAATCTGGGGAGATCCCATTAAAGTTCCAACGCCACATATATCCGGAAGTGACGTGGCCGGCACTGTTGTAGAAGTTGGCGAAGACGTTTCGAAATTCAAAGTTGGTGACAGGGTCGTATCACATTCTAATCTGAGTTGCAGGATATGTGAAGCATGTACTTCAGGAAGAGAGTATGATTGCAATGATAGGACAATTTGGGGATTTCAAACTGGTCCTTTATGGGGTGGCTTTAGCCAGTATACACACTTGCCTGAGGTAAACGTGTCCAAAATCCCTGATAATGTTTCTTTTGAGGACGCTGCTGCAGTATCAATGGTAGGAATGACATCATGGCACATGTTAGTAGGAAGGGCCAAGATAAAACCCGGACAGACAGTCCTTATCATGGGCGGTACCAGTGGAGTAGGGATGGTTGGAATACAGATTGCAAAACTGTATAATTGCAGCGTCATCGCCACAGCAGGTAATAAGGAAAAAATGGATAAATGTACAGAAATAGGAGCAGATCATGTGGTCAACCACAGAGAAGCCGATTGGTACAAGAAAGTTAGAGAACTTACCAACAAACAGGGTGTAGATGTAATATTTGAACATATTGGAAAGGCAACATTTCCTCAAGAGGTTGGCCTATTGAAGAATGCCGGAACATTGGTTGCCACGGGTGCAACTACAGGTTATGATTCAACTATTGACCTGAGATACCTATTCTTCAAGGGTACGAATCTACTTGGCTCGACTCAGGGAACAAAAGCTGATCTAGAACAAGTCATTTACTGGACAAGCAGAGGCAAAATTAAGCCGGTGGTCCATACTGTATTACCATTTAGCGACATGGTACAAGGTCATGTAATGATGGCAAAAGCCGAGCAGATCGGAAAGATTGTTACAACTCCACAGAAACTCTAAATGCTTCTTCTCCTTTTCTCATTACTTACCAGATGCTATATAGAAGTTTAATATTCGTACCTGGTAATAGTAAACGATATGTAGAGAAGGCAAAAGCGCTGAAAGCAGATATTATATGCTTTGATTTAGAAGACTCTGTACCGCTAAATGAAAAAGATGCAGCAAGAAAAATAATTGCAGATGCAATAACACACAGGACACAATACAAGTCAAACTTTTACGTCAGGATTAATTCTTTAGAATCTGACCTAGCGTCACTAGATCTAGCAGAGGTAATTAAAAATGGAATTGACGGTGTTGTAGTGCCAAAAGTAAATGATGAAAGCCAAATGAAGAACCTTGATTACCAAGTTTCTATACTTGAAGACAACCAAGAAATGATCAATGAGAGCATCAAATTGATACCATCCATTGAAAGTGCAAGAGGAGTAGTGAATGCATATTCCATAGCAAGATCTTCTCAAAGAATCAATGCGATGGTTTTTGGAATTTTTGATTTTCTATATGATATGCATCTGGATTACATTGAGAATGATAACTCGGATGAATACGTGTATGCACGAGCAAAAGTACCCGTTGATGCCAGAGCCGCTGGAGTAGAATCTTTTGATGGCATATGGCAAAAGGTTGATGACATTGAAGGATTGACAAGAGACGCGATGGTCGCAAAAAGATTAGGATATTCAGGTAAAAGCATAATTCATCCTAGTCACATTGACCCAGTTCACATGGTCTTCGTACCTACTAAGAGTCAAATCAAGTGGGCGACAATGGTAGTGGAAGCATTGCAAGTGGCAATGGAAAGAGGAGAGGGACAAGGGGCAGTTAAACTTGAAGGAAAAATGATTGATGCTGTACATTATAAACAGGCAAAGGCAATTCTAGATTCTATAAATGATCCAAAATAGAAAATTCATGAGGCATAGGGATCAATATAGATTCGAGATAATTTAAAGCAAGAATAAAAGAAGCTCTTTCCTTATTCTTTAGACCCAATGGCAAAGAAGGAAGGAAGGAAGGAAGGAGGCTTGCATTAGAATGACGCCCAAGGGGATTCTGATACCCACTCGCTCAGAACAGGACTGTTAATCAATGCACTAATAACCAACGTCATATGCCGTAGTATAAATTTACATGTTCAACATCTCAGTAAAATATGTGTCACTAATTTTTTATTTATCGAATTACCTCTCCAGTCTCCTCTAGCGTACGCTCAGTTCCAGAGGGCTTTTTTAATATGCCGTATTCTTCGAACAGCTCGTCTAATGTGCTTTTTCTAATAAAATATACGTCTTCATTAAATTCATCCTCGTCTCCATAGTATTCGCGAATTAGAACCTTGAAAATTCCATCCTTGACCTCTCTGACGAGTATATCCGCATCATCGCCTTTGTAAACATAATACGTCACATAATCAGATATGGGTATTTCTATTTCCATTTATTTTTGCGTTCTCCTCCTCCTCGGTGCAGAAACTCGTTTCCTTATATATCGGCTAATACCTCCCACTTTCAGAGAAAGGGGCAGAGAGTATTTTATAAGAACGTAACTGTCTAATTGAAAGGTCAAGACACGATCAGAATAAGGCTACCGATGCCTTGTCGAAAGATATAGTGTTACAGAAAACAGATATCCTGAAGGTTCGAGTTATTCATACAAAATCATTTTAGACAAAACCACGCAAGAAATTATTATGTTTGCGCCTTTTATTGCAGATTTATTGTATAACAAGATCTTTTCGCTGCTGAGAAGCCATTTGAATAAGTTGGAAATTCATTAATAGTAAGACATGTTGGTTTGTACTTCAGTCATCCTAATTAGTACTCTATATATATACAGCGGCTACCTCGCAATTTCATGGTTAGGATAATCTATTCACCGATCCAGGAAATTAAGATCTACGAAATGGCAGAATATTCGCTGTCTGACTTCATCAGACTTATGACAGACAACATACCTCCAGGTAATATCTCTCCAGCAGCCAAATGGTGCGATGGAATGATTTTCATGGGTACTGGTCTTCCGTCTACCGATGAAGTAGTGAGAGATCAGATGAAAGGTATTATTCACTATGCATGGCTAGGTTTTGCAGAGATGCCGTCCTACAAGCAGTCAATTGAGACACAGTCAAAAGTAATTCTTCCCATAATTGATGTCAGTAATAATAGTATTAATAGAGAATTAATAGTGTGGGTTAGGGGCAACCGCACGCTATAGACGTGACCATATATATAGCAGCTCCTTTTCCCTAGATAACTTATCCATCCATCCATCCATCCATCCATCCATCCATCCATCCATCCATCCATCCATCCATCCATCCATCCAAACAGAGTTTTTTGATCATGTCATCTCTTCTTTTTAATTTTATTACCGTTTGTTTAGTTCTAAGAATTGTTTTTTGTTTAATTAATGTAAACAAAGGTTTGCTTCAGTTTGTAATACACGGAAAATATTTTCAGCCCTATGTCTGATGTATATTTGATATTTCGCTTAAGTGGTTTGGCTCACCTGTCTTCTAATTTGTCTTTTTTGTTTTAGATTTCTTCTCTGATTCTAAACGTAAAAGTTCCGTAGAGAAGTAGCCTGAGACTTTTATTACTGCTAACCAAAACAATTCATCCATGCATAGAGAATAATCTGAATCCTCAATTTAAGCACACTAAAGCTCCTCTGTCAGAACTTAATCGGTGTCCCCTATACGGATATCTGAATAATTCTATTATGTTTTCTGACTGCGACTACGAAACAAGATTATTTTTATTAACTTTCACGTGTTCAATATTTTTAGGTCCTGATATGACTCCCTTTTTTAAAATCTGTCCTTTCACTTAGATAACATTATGATTTCAAATCATTTTAAATATTTCAATTTTTTGATAAAGCATTCCTGATAAATATTAAATGGATCTTGTTGCTTAATTATGCATTGGTCGCATATACAGTATTTGGAGACCAGTCTTTGCTCACAAGCAACTAAATATTCACATTGGCTGCAACCCGTTTTAGATCCACAAATAAAGCATTTCAATTCTATGATATCATTGTCATATGCTGGTATACCATGATTTAGCTTAGGCCTCTCCACAATCGGGTTGCTCAAAGAGCGTATGTTATTTCCGGGAGATGTCGAGTCATTGCAACTTAGATGTCGAGCAGATTTTTCAGAATTGCACCAAAAGGCTCGACCTGGAAGAATTTCTTTGTGACATTCGGTACATAAGGCTTTAAATGTAATTTGAATTTCGATCCAGTCACACATGGCCTCGTTATACAATTAAATATTATTTATCGACTTTAAAAGTATTGGGTACGGCCTAATCTGACTATGTTGTGGAACAACATACACTATCCTATCGTATAATATACTGGCGATACTAGCGCTTTAAATAATTATCTTATTGTTTAGCAGTGTAGCGAAAGTTGTTTATAGTCATACTTTATGAATTACTTTTTATGCTTGAATTTTGTGTTTTAAGATTGACGGGTGGTTAATGTTGAGTGTTGATTTTGTATTTTGTCATCCCTTGGTTGTTAATATTATTCTGTAGTTGAACAAGCACGCTAAGCGAGAACATAATAAAAAGCAAATACATAATATCATATCTTTGATTAATGGCTTTGTGTAGTGGTGCTTAGCTAAAGTCGTAAATATATTATTAAGTTTGACATCACAATTGAAGGAGAAGTAAAACACATGATTAAAGAGAAAACGAGATTCTTTAAAGAAGCTGGGTAAAAGGACAGCTATTCTACAAGGTACAAACCGGTAAACCAGTAGAAGAAATAGTCAGATGAGTCGAAGATATGAATGCGGATTTAATAGTGGTGGCAAGCAGTAGAAGTTCTTCACTATCTAAGAGAATACTTGGAAGTACAAGTAGAAAGGTGTTAGATGGCACTAATAGCACATGTATAAAAAATTTATAGAATGGCTGTCGGAGTCGATTTGTTGAATTCACATCTATTCTTATTCTCATTCTCATCGCAAGGATCATTATCACTATAATCTCAGCGTATTGCAAGAAAGTCTGACTTCAGTTGCCCTAGCTGAGCAGTTACAATCTGTGGAATATTGTTAATTAGTTCATAGAAAATATACACAACAAAAACAATGCGAAATCACAATTCGTCTTCAGATTAAAACAGCTAAAAAAAAATTTGGTTAACTGCCACTAGCTCTGGCAAGTATTATCATAGTATGTATATCTTGCTGGTCTAGAGCAAGCGGACCTATCGCTATTATGGCAAATACGAGCTTGAGCAGCAGAACGATAATGATTATTGCCACTATCACTAGTATTAGAGTCCATAGAAGTCCAAGAACCATAGTCTGATTAGTTTGTGGAAACTTAAAAAGTTGTAGCTATATAATATTATTCCTTATTGTCTATTCTATACACATATGTGGGGACGTTACATAAGCCAAGTGTACTGATCTCGGCATGTTATCGACGGCTAGTAATCCGCACCGGAGTGACTTGACAAGAGAGAGAATCCTATCGCTATATGACAATCAGCACTGTGAAAAGTCTATATTTTGATGCAATCAATGGGAATTCGCTTTGAGTGGCAATATAATTGACGGTACTGCTGTCGCAGCTGCCGTTAAATCTCGCATTAAAAGAGCAGTTGAAAACTTGAGAGCGGAAGGACATCTCCCTCCCTGCCTTGCTACTGTACTCGTTGGCAAGGATCCTGCTTCGGCTATTTATGTGAAAAACAAACAAAAGGCTGCAGCGGATGTGGGTATTAGCACGCAAGATCATAAGCTAGCAGCCAACATCAGCCAAAAAGAACTCCTAGAATTAATTATGCTACTAAACAATGATCCACAAGTACACGGAATTCTTGTACAATTGCCGCTTCCTGAGGACATAGACGAATCTTTTGTAATTAATACAATTAGCCCATCAAAGGATGTCGATGGACTAACGCAGACAAATGCTGGAATGTTGTTGAATGGAAAGGCAACCTTGATCCCATGCACACCATTAGGAATAATCGAGCTATTGGATTTTTATAAAATTGAACTAGAATCGATCGACGCGGTAGTAGTAAATAGAAGTAATCTGGTAGGCAAGCCACTTGCTATTCTTTTGTTGCAAAGAAACGCCACGATAATGATATGTCATTCTAAGTCCAAGAATCTTGTTAATAAATTAAGGTCTGCTGAGCTGATAGTCACAGCAGTTGGAAACCGTGATAGGTTTACACTTAGAGACAACATGGTCAAAGAGGGCGCGGTGATAGTTGATGTCGGCATTACAAGGTTCATGGGAAAGCCAGCAGGTGATGTAGAGGATTTTCAATCTCTAAAGGAAAAGGCATCTTGGATAACTCCCGTACCCGGAGGAGTTGGACCGATGACCATCGCAATGCTACTGAATAATACCTTGCTTGCCGCTTCATTAAGTACAGCTAATGTCCAGAGAAAAAATTAATATCGCAATAAAGAAGAGAAGGACACACTTCGAACACTTAGCATCAATCAACAAGCAATAACCACTTGAGAGGGCAATTATTCCACTGGAATAGCGGTTATAGCAATAATAATAATAATGAACGTAGAAGTGTTCGAAGTAATAATACTAAAGAGAAGAAGAGGAAGAAGATCATATCGTCAAAGATAACCAAGTTTGCTAATAGTTTTACAGTTCCTGATGATATGAACAACAGCTAGGATAATAAAGAACAAAATCTATGTAATGGCTGTAGAAACATTTTTTGATAACATAGCTTATTGTATAGAGTACTTTTGTGTGCAATGACACAAATCTCCTATGACCTAATGGAATATCCATCATCCGTGATATCATCATAGATATACTAACATTGCATGGCTGCCATTAACAGCCAGCTAATCACTTTTATACCAAATCAAATCTTATATCATAAAAGTTGATTGTATTGGTTAAAAGAAAATCAATACTAGTATTAGATGATGAGTTTGATATAGTGAATGTAATTAAACTGGGTCTGAATAAGACGAATAACCTTAAAGTATATGGATTTACAGATCCGCTATTAGCTTTAGAGCATTTCAAATTAAACGCTGCAGAGTACGGACTGGTTATATCGGATATCAGAATGCCTAAGATGAATGGATACGAGTTTGTAAGGGAAGTCAAAAAGATAAAACCCAAGGTCAAGGTCTTTTTAATGACTGCTTTTGATATCAACAGTCAAGAATTTTCAAAAGTATTGCCAGATATTAAAGTAAATCAATTTATAAAAAAACCAATATCTATAGGAGAATTAACAACCTCAATACTCAACCACATCAACAAAAACTAATTGACAAGAAAAAGGAAGAATGATAAACGACTATTCAAAAAGCGTTAGTTTGAGGCTTATGCACAGCTAGCTGTATTGAATATTATAGTTTATACAATGACATATTATTATGATAGGAACCGTTATTGTCATAGTACCTTCCAAACCATAATTGCGAGTATCCTCGGTGGGTGCTTATCTGTAGGAGGACCATACCTGTAGTTTTTCTGATTTTTTCTATTGCTTTAGCGTCGGCAAAAAAATCGTTTGTATTGAATATAAGAAACTCCTTGTCTCCGTTCTTCACGTATTCAAAACCGCAGTCATCAGTGCAGTTCAACGATTCCCATATCCATTCTTCACATTCATCTATCGGCAGCTGCATATGTGTATACTTTCTCCTGGTGAAATGATCTTCTCTTTTATTGCTCAACAAATAATTTAAAAATATTCAAAGTTATTGTAATAAACTAGCAATCATCCTCTCGAGGAGGTAGGCGCGAATAATAATAAAAATGGTAGTAAACTTTTGTCCGAAGAATACAGTTCTTGACTGAAAGTAGTTTGAGCAATACATGCCAAATGATACCAGCTAGTAAGATCTTGTACTTTAGCAGTAGTTTGCTAAATATCCTATAGTATAGGCTGATCCTACGAGAGCGGTAACAACTCATCGTATATCAGAATCGCGGGGGAATGGAGATCTAACTGCATTCCAGCTAATTCAGAGATCGGGCATCGGGTCATCTGGTCAAACAAGATTCAGCTGACATATACATTACAAAGGGTATCGATTCAGTAGTATAGGAGAATGCGGTCAGATCACGCTTCCAGCTCTTGCTTTACCTTACACAGAGATAGTTTAGATAAGATGTTTTCTAACCTACAATTGTTTAGATTACGCTAAACAAAAACAAACAAAAAATCAAAGAGGGAGTTGGATTTAATTCTCTATAGAATGTCTCTATAGAATGCGTATAGATAAGAATGTAGAGCATACGTATTCTGCATTCATATACATGTCTCATTAAGATCCAGAGGTTCTAAGATCAACTACTCCGCTTATATCTATCAGATCAATTTCTTTTGCTATTTCTTTAGCTTCATCAGATTCAGGATCTTGGTTGACACATTTATCATAAAATGGACAACGGGGACATTTGCTTCTCTTTGCATCATCAATCAGCCTAGGCAGTATAGAGACATTATTTTCATTTAATGCTTTTAAGAATAGATTCTTGCGCCTTACCATTTCATTCTTTAATAATTGCCTAACGATATCATCTGAGGCTAGAAACGCTTCCCAACTTTCGATACCAACGTCCTTGGCATTGAACGGGCGGAAGAAATAGTCTCCTTCTGAGTCGCTCCTGATCCATCTGAGCTCTCGTACGTTGTATCTTATGGAGATGATCCCTTTTTCTATGTTCGTCATGACCATATAATATAGTAACTGTCTGAGATAGGCTCTGAATGTATTATCATAGAAATCTAATCGCCTACCGCTAACAGTATCTTTTAATTCAATTATTACACACTCTTCAAGGCTCATGATATCTGGATGTGCAACTATACCCTCCATTTCTATGTCTGCCTGCGCTACACCAAGGCCGGCAAGCTGCGTAATCACAAATTCACTTGACTCACCTCTTACAAAGTGATGAACTGATTGATCAGAAAGGGGGTCCATATCGGGGAACTTTCTTGAGTAATATTGCTTTCTAATGCACGTAGTAGGTATGATGTCTGATACATGTACCGTATTATCTTGTCTTCTTTTTTGTTCATGCTTTGACATCAAATTCTTTAGCAATAGTCTGGTAAACTCAGGACTTCTGCGTATAATTATTGGCATTTCACATCACCTTGCTAATGTAATCTTCGTTATATGTTTACATAGACACACTCTTCTTATTATACATGGTTAAGAGAACGTTAATCGACTAGTTTAAGAATATTTTATATATGAATAATAAGCAATGTCTCTTTTGACAATTGGTTTTTATTTTATCCTATTCAATATGCCCTATTTTTTGTGGCTTGGACTTTATAAGGTTTAATATTTGCTCGGTGAGATCCTGTATGATAGTTACTTCTGTTAGCAACTTAATTATGTTTGCCACCAACAGGCTTTCATCCATAGCAAAAAAATAAAAAGCAGCGAGAGAACCAAGTCGTTTTTCTATCATACCATTTGCTATTCCATGCAGCAATATCGAGGCATTTTGTCTACGTAGGTTTTGATGTCCGGCTTGCTTCAGTCTGCACTTGATCAAGTTTGCTACTGACTTATATTTATCGATTTGATATAACCGTCGTATACGATTCGGATTTGAAGTTGCCTCGTTCAGTTAACTGTACTTTTTCTGTGCTTGTCTTGGTAATGTATAGAATCCGCAAATCTCCATATTGGTGTGGTCAAATGCGATCACCTAGAATGTGACGATAACACACCCGCTCCCCTATAGAGGCCCTGGAGCGGTTGGGAGCAATATCCCGGCTATAGAAGTTATCACCCATATGATGACTGCAATTATTATGGATTTAATCCAACCGATTTTATATAACCACTTCAATGACAATAACCAGGCTATACCACCAATAATAGCCGCCAGAAGCCCGCTTCCCACCAGAAAATACGTGAGACCATAAATTACGGATCCAATAATTGCTGTTGCGAATGCTGTCTTTATTCCCTCTTTTTCTCCAAATATCTTGGTGACAACAAATATAATGATGGTTGAGATTATCAAACCAACTATAAAGCTAATTACACTCCATGCCGAGAAAACTACCATGTTGTTTACTTCGAATATCGATACACGATCGGTAATATCTGAATCGTAACAAAGGTATGTTACTTTTAATGATAAAAGATTTCTTTTATTTTTTTCTAATCATCATGCAGTTGTTATTTCTCAGTCTTTGCTGATTCTAACGGCCGATGTATTTACAAATGAAGGTCTGTTACATTCATAAAAAAAGCTTCTTTGTCCTATAATTCATTTGGTTCGGAACTTTCATTTACTGGAGTAGAGATAGCAAAACTTCTATGACTCGAAAATAGTCTTAGTCCTTGTGAGATTTTGTGTTTTTGGCATGATTTAACATTTTTGAAGTAATAGAGCAATATTGCTCCTGAAGTAAAGTAGCACAATAAGAAGAGCGTTCATTTATGAATTCAATAGATGATGAATGTGCGATCTCAATGATCTATCTAAAAAGTGCCATTTCGAACATGATGATGTTTTGTAATGATGTGTTGCAGCACGCCTAGAAAAAAGGATGATAGAAAAACATCAAGTATAAATAAAACGCTCACACTCTTTATTTATGCAAGGACAAACCTCTGCAGCCGTTCCAGACAATATTAATTCTCTTCTATCATCTCCAATAGGTACTGTTCTTACTACTGATTTGATCATACTTGAAGGCGATAAGTCTGCAAAGGATGCTTATCAGTTCATGGAAGAGAAGAAAGCGCGGTGTGTACTTGCCTCACATAAAGGGGAAGTTGTAGGTATTGTAAGTAAGACAGATATACTCTTTAAGGTTCTCTCTCAAGACAGAAATCCCGCGAAAGTGAAACTCAGGGAAATTATGACCTCCCCAGTACTTGCGGTAGAGCCCAATACTACGGTTAAAGAAGCACTTTCCATTATGGATAAACGTCATGTAAGACAGGTAATGGTTCATGCTTATTCTGCTGTTCTAGGAATGGTTACAAGGGAATCTATCTATCAAAAACTAGAGACAATATCTGTTTCTTCGGAAGATGCTGCCCTTCAAGGAATGCCTATGTGCATCATTGATACAAGGTCTATTGCGTATCTGAAGGACGCTAACAAGCCGAATTTGAAATGTCCGTACTGTGAGTCTCCATTTGACACAAAAGAAGGTCTATCAAAACATATAGACAGACTCCATGGAGGAGCCGGAGTACTTGAGGGAGACGTAAGACAAATGTTTGAATAGATATAGCACAAGTTAATCCGCACAGTGAACCCAATAGATAAAGCAGGTCATATTCATCAAGCAAGCATCAAAAGGCACAATTGCTTTGGCATGCTATTATGATTATCATTTAGTCTTGGGTTATTTTCTTGCCTTGTCTATTGATAATATTGACATTGACATCTATTGCGATCAAAGTTGCGTTGCTTTAATTTCATCAGATCTTCTAATATCCATATAACCAGTAACTTCAGCTTATCAATGATGTCTGAATTAGCGCTAGCTATCGGATCGTAGGGATATGCTACATGATATATGGGGCCATACTTCCGTACCCGCAATTGATCAGTGCATATACATACTCTCAGCGAAATCTATGAGCTATAATCCTATTAGCAGTAATAGCTCCAATTATTCCCATGGCAGCGCCTGGTACAACTATCAAAGGATAAATGTTGCCAATCATTCCAAAATATATAGAAGATGTTAGACTTGGCCAAACAAAGGCCTGCTTTGTAATTACTTCATTATATACATGAGTTATCAAAGGATAGTACATCATAAAAAAAGTCGTGCCCAGAATTGCACCTCCAAGTGAAATAATATATGGGAATCTATGTTTAGACATAGCTAACAATACATCCACCGCTATAATAGGGACTAGGTTGATAAGGAAAAAAGGAAGCGTTGAAATCAGCGATTCATTGGGAATTATGACAGTTACTGCACTAACCACAAGATAAATGGAGCCTGTTATGGATAAGACACCAAAGCTATTTTTTCCCAGTCGAAAAGAAGAAATCAGGATGAGAGATAAGAGAAATGGGTAGCTAACAGTAGCAACTATGGCTGCAAAGAATGCATCCGGATTAAAATCAAAATACTGTGTCTTTGAAAATGGTAGGCTAAACATACCAACCACGCCATTAAGTGATAGCCATATCGGCATGATCCCTATTATAGTCAAAATCATAGCAGTATATGGCCGCTTAAAAATTAACGAATCCAAAATCCCCAAACGCTGCTGGCGACTGGGATTTTCTAGATCAGAGCCATTATTCAGTTTGTTATAGTTAGTACATAGAATTATCCCAAACAATGATCCAAGGCTGCTTATGACCATTCCCATAAGAAGTACAAAATGCGGAGGGCTTAACAACCCGTCTAGACCAAATGCAGAGTGCCATGCAAAATCGACAGGACCTGCTACAAGAAGCATCACAATTCCTGTAATTACTAACTTCGTAGCTGTATTCAGAGATTGGTAAGAACTGTGCATAGATTTATAGGCTCTGAACATTACTCCGCATCCCACTATGGCTAAAGCGACACCGGCATACAGCATAGCATGAGGAGCCGAAAAGAAGCTTTCAGGTTTATTCAAAAGGTGGTTCGTAATATCCCAGCTACCGCCTGTTGCAGATATGAAAATACCTAAACTTACCAGCGTACACCCAAGTACAAACCCTGTAAGAGAATGCATGCGAATAACAGATAGTTTTGAACCAGCGCTAGAGATAGGATGATCTTTCCCTATATTTTTCGTTGAATATCGCTCTCTTATGCTAAAGCGTTTCATTGCGGATGACTATCAATCCTTTGCCAATATTTTACTTATTGCATTAATATATATATTGATAATAATGAATGGTTTCTTGGTCGAACCCATATGATAGAGATCTACAGATTATCAGTACGAGACGAGCCAGCTATCTAACAGCTATATTATTTTTACGTGATTATGATGGGGATCATTATGAGTATATATTGTATATTCTACGCCGCAGCAGTCATGTTAACGAAGATCTACAAGGACTCCAAATTGACCATCGGTGCTTGAATCTCTTTTTTACGTTGCCTATACAGACACCTCAATAGCGTAAACTTTTACAAATTCGTTTTGATAATCTTTGATACCATTTTGGGGATAGTGGGCTAAATCATCGGCGTGCGGTAATGCAATAGCTTTTAAATATATTACAAATTTTCCTGCCGAAGATGGTTTTATCTCGAATTTGATATGATGAATATCTTTAGAATGCCATGGCCTACTAAATGCTTCTATAGAAGGGTATTTTGCATAAAGAATATTTTCGAGACCAGTATAACCAGATCCAACTTTGTCACCTATGTTAACAAACAACGGCTTTTGGGTGAAATCAGATTCTCTTATGTAGATGTTTCCATGTATTCGAGTCAAGTTTGGAAAGGCAACCGATATGATCTGAATGTCTGCATTGTCCCCTGCATTTTCCGCCGTCACACCGAAATAAAATGTCTTTCCCAAATGGATCTTTGGAACCGATATGTTTGTGTTGCTAATTACCGGCGCTGGGCTTGGTTTAGGGATTCTGACATACAGATTTGGTAGAATATAGATTGAAACTAGAAAATATATGGCTAGGGACAGAATAATAACTGCAACTAGAATGAGATTCCTTTTCCTGCCATCAAATAGATGTGTGTGCCATATATTCATACATCTCTAACACTTATCTCTCTTTATAAGATCAATCATGAAATGAACTGCAATCATAAAATGAGCCAGATATATATATATAATACATTAAGAATGGACAGTTTGGAACTTTAGTAGCTGGGATATCAGGTTGCATCAGATTTGTAAATAATTGGATTTAGATTGTATGGAAAAACAAATGCGACCAAAAAGTGGTACACTTTTTCTACTGAACAATCTAATAAGAATCGTTAAGACCAATATGATCTCTCGACCGTAGAGCAAAGACAAAATATGCCACTCGTTAAAATTTAATGCGGCAAGTTTGATAATCGAGGCGAAAAATCACTGGCAAATATTCGAATAGGGACGTCTGGATACAGCTACCCTTGGAATCAAGGCGATCCTAGTCCATTTAAATGGTACTTAAGCCAAGGCTTTAGCTCAGTTGAAATTAATGCAAGCTTCTACCGCTTTCCTGCTGAAAGCTGGCTGAAAATCTGGCTGACTGCCCCCAGCGATTTTAGTTTTTCAATTAAAGTGCATAGGTCAATTACACACTTTACCAGAATGAAGGGGAGATCGTACGAGCTCTGGGAGCGCTTCAAAGAGTCTCTTTCTCGTCTCGAGAGGAAAATCGACTTCTGGCTATTCCAGATGCCACCAGATTACAAATATAATGAACAAAACCTACAGACAGTAGGAAACTTCCTAGATAGCACAGGCCTGCGAAACAAGGCTGTTGTGGAATTCAGAAATGCTTCATGGTGGAAAGAAATAAGTGAAATCGAGAAATTAGGTGTGATTTTCTGTTCAGTTGATGCACCTAACCTTCCACGCAATTTAATAGTGACGAATGGTGCCCTTTATCTTAGGCTGCATGGTTCCAGCAAATGGTATAACTCTATATACTCTGAAAAAAAGCTGGATGATACGCTAGAAGAAATTAAAAGGTTGAATGCAGATAAGAGCGCAATATATCTTAATAATGATCATGGCATGCTGAGAAACGGACTACATTTGCTCAAAAAGATGAGCAAAAAAAGGTAGATATTTCCGGTAATGCAGGATCGATTAAGAGCACTCAAATAAAAGCCAGGACTTGAACCAGTAATCTAATAACAGAAAGATATAGTACGAATTCTCACTATGAAACGTTTGAATTCTTTATTGCTTACACAACACATATAACAAATGATGGGAGAAAATCTATCAGGTAGGTCAGTATGCCATATCATAGACCTAATCACTCAAAGTCAAAAGCAGCAAAGGATTTCTACATTTAATAAAGCAGCAACTGTGGGCGTATTATCTAGTTCAACGCTCATTTCAACTACGAAAAATCCAATGAATAAAGGCAATAATAATGCCATGTTCGTGTTTTTGTTTTCAGTAATTGGACTAAGCCTGCTCTCATTATCTGCATCGGCGACAATGGCAAATGCACAAGCACCTTCTAATACTACGACAGGTACTAATAGCACTAGCAACGAGACTGGCGTCAAACAAATGGGGATTTGTCAGGTAGGCGCAGGGGGCCCTTGCAATGGCGATAGCAAATCAGCCAAGTAGAGAGATATATGGAACAAGATACCTCTCACTAACAACAGGATGTACGCAATAGCCTCTGCCTCTCCTCTTGAGAGTCCATTATTAAAAAGAATGTGCCTATCTAAAACAAGGAATACAATGTGTCTGAAAATGAGCAAGAAGGAGAAAAAGAAGAACATGATGCTAATAACATCTTAACCAAAGAGATTGACTCATGGAATAACTTTGAATATGCAGCAATCTCCGTTTGTTTTGATATCTTCTTGTTTATGTTCTGTAATGTCTCAAATCCAAAACGGTTTATCTTCCAGCCTTTGAAACAGCTCTTTACGTGTATTTTCTTTTTGTTGTTGCTGTGACTGTGAAATTAGCTTTTGTAAGTCTTTGAATACCACTTTTAATGAATATTACTGCTGGTGAGTCAGCTTTATTTTTTTGGTGGTATTCTATTATTATCAGTTCAAAAGTTCAAGAAGCCAAGGATGGTAAAGGAAGAAGAGCCTTACCAGAGACAAAAACAAGAATGTATTGTCATGAATCAAGCTGGTCTCAACGTGGACTCAACACATATGATGGCCAGGGCTGTAATCAATTCACCGGTTGCATACCAGAGTGTGGATACAACAAAAATTACTTACATCCTGAACTATATGATAATAATACAACAATAGAAGATGATGCTATATGATGAATGAGCAAGAAGCTTCGGACTACTCTATAGCAGCATGTAGGCTCAGAGACATGAATAGTGCAAGGACTGTTATGGTACCAAAAAAGTTCCGAAATGTAAGTAATCAGTATGTTCGTTTGTAAAATGGCATATTAGTCATAGCTGGAACTTGCCCTGCTATTTTACTAAATCAGCCTAAATTCAAGAAATTTTATCGATACGATACTGTAATACATAATCATTATTCGGGTTTGTACTTGAACAAGCCGGTGAACCATAATCTTCTGTGATACTACCCCGTGAAGGCACGTTTATCACCTGTCCTGGAGCGGTATTTGCAGTTGCAGCAGAGTATTCTCTGTTTACCGTTCCTAGAGGGTCATTGTCGCAGCCATTATAAGCCATCGTAAAAGTAAATATATTGCTGTTAAGCCAACTTTTCAATGCAGAGTCACATGCATGGTTTTGATCAAGCAGCCTACCAAAAAAAGAGTCTATTGCATCAGCTTCCCATCCATTAGTATATACTCTAAAAGTTTTTCCTGCTGGAATGTATACTAGAAACTGCTTATTGATAACCGAACTTTCGCCACTTCTAATATCTCCATATGTGGCACCTTCCTGGCCGCCTAAAATATTTGATACTGGAGGTATTTCATTTAAGAAGAACCATTTGCTTCCCACGTTAGCAAACAATCTATATTCACCATCGTCCTGAGTGACTAGACTGGGATCATGATCATTGTTAACTTTTACATTATCCAATGTTACACGATATGTGTTAAGCGCATACCCAGGTGGCATTCCCTTTACTGCTCCCCCTCCATCCCAGTATAGATAAATTGTTCTAGCAAATACTGCTGTGTTAGGTGCTCCACTACTGCGCCAAGGTATAGTTACTGTTACACCGGTAGCACCGCTATTTATTATAGTGGGATTTGCTGGAAATGTGTCGCCCGGGCCTTTCACAACTATCCATTTTAGCTGTGATGTTGGTGATGGTTTAGGAATAATGTGATTCATGGTAAAAGTGGAATCACGAATGTTCATTGGTACCTTCTGTACGAAGGCTGGCTGACCAGGACGATTATTATAAAATGCTCCTCCATCACCACTGGCAAAAACATCTATCTCGGTACCAAACAAGCCTCCAATTGGAGAAGGCAAATATCGTTGCGTCGCTACTAGATGCGGCGGATGAATCTCGGTCAGAGCTGGAGGGTGGCCTCTGTCCCATATCCATAACCCTTCTACATGCACTCGGTCGCCTGTAGTTGGCCAGAATGAAAGCATTTGTCCTCTATGATGGCCAGCTGAGAAAAATCCACCACTCTCACCTCTTATATTAAGAGGAGTGAGTGGATTACCAGAATTGCTTGCAGCAAGACCTGATTCCCACTCTACCTCTATGACTGGCTGTTGTGTTCGCTGTCCAGTTTTAGGATCTATCTGAACTCCAAGAAGGTTAGTATATCTGCCGTCTGAAGTAATATCAGGTCGAACATGAAAATTGAAGTCGTGTGAGTAATGTGAGGTAGGCCAATCATGGTAGGCGAGTTCAGCATCAGTAACTGTACCTTCTAAAACTGCTACAAGACGATTAACTGGGTCATTTACAGGTTTCCATTCTGGAAAGATTCTTCCCACGTCCTTAGCTACTGCCCATGCAAGTCTGTTAAGACGTACATCACAGGATTGTTGACCAACGTCTGCTTCAGAGCTAATATGCCGTTGGGGAGGAGTAGGAGGAGTGCCAGCAGGTCCAATGGGTCCAACTAATCCAGAGTTATTCAGATTACTAAACAACCCTGTTTGTTGTCGTTGTTGTTGTAGTGGAGATAGAGGTAATTGTTTTTGTGGTTGTTGTAGAGAAGGTGCTAATTCTTTTCCCGGAGGTGGTACTTCCTGAGCATAACTCATAATCATCAATGAATTGCCACCAAACAAGAGTAATGAAACACTGAAAAATACAACCATTATCTTTATTATTTTAGGTCCCTTTGTATTAGCTGACCTGTTATCTACCATTCGAAAAACGATAAATAACCTCTTTATTTAAAAGCAACTCCCTTATAGGGAGTTAAATTTTTAATATGAGGTGTCTATCTTGAATATTGTTTTTAGTACCTTAGAGTAGTTCTTTTCTTTTTTTGTCCACCAAGACAAGTCCTCAGTCTCTTCTCCATTGTACTTGATTCTGCTGTTCCATAGCTGAGCTCAAATGTTCCATTTCCTATGCATGATTTTAAGTGGGTGTTCCATTTTCACGCTTAACATTATAATATTGATTCCAAGCTTTATCATTTACTTGTCTGTCAAACAACTTTGCAAGACTATATTAGGCTCTAAGCTAGAAGACAACACAATTTGACATAATACAGAATAAGGCTACTACATTTGTGAAGGTATC
>JBJMFM010000011.1:0-4636 GCA_045808425.1 Nitrososphaeraceae archaeon
AGGTGATGAAATGATAAAAATCGTTAATGCCACTTCAGAAATTCCCGGCATGACCAGAGAAGAGGTAGAGACATTTCTTGAAAGTAAATTGAATTTGCAATTAGCCACTATCGATCAAAAAGGAGAACCTAACATTCAGCCTGTCTGGTTCTACTATAATAATAAAGATGGAGAAAAACTTACTATTAGTACGAATAAATCAGCCAAAAAAACTCAGAATCTTAGAAATAAACCTGTTGTTTATTTTTCAGTAGATGATGAGAATCTCCCTTACAAGGGAGTTAAAGGTAAAGGTATTGCAAATATAGTAGAAGATGTGGGTGAAGTAGTTCCACAAGCAGATAGAATCAGCATGAAGTACCTCGGTACACTAGATCATCCAGTAGCAAAAATGATAACTGATAGCTCAAAGAAAGGTGAGGTTGTAATAGTCGAGATTAGTCCAAAGTTCTTTTCTAGCTGGGATTACGGTAAAATGAGGCTGTAATCCTTTTCAGCACGAGGTAAAATGCGATTAGCGATAATGATTTTTCGCAATATTTGATTGATCTTATTAACGCTGGCTCTTTGTCACTTATGCTATCTATAGGTCACAGAACTAGGATTTTTGATGTAATGGCAGAGCTACCATCACCCCTCTACTGTACAAGAAATTGCTTCAAAGTCAAATCTCAATAAAAGGTAGTAAAGGATATTTTCGGGCACAAATGGGACACAGTATAAGTGAAGTATACAATGGAGAACGACATGTACTTGGAATTATTTTCCATGATTCCCTAACATAATTGAAATCTATTTGTATATCCGTCTATTTGCTGTATACTGGCCAATCTCTTGTTACGTTATTAAGAATTAAATCCATTCATACAGGCATTCTGACATCCAAAAGTAATGATCATAAAAGCCGGCTTTGTAATTTGAGCTAATAGTATAAATCTTATTAATTCGACTACGACTACTTTTAAATACTCTTGAACAATACAATCATCTTTCTATCAAATCTTATAATGGTAGAAATAGTGCTATCTGTAAGTATATTAATTAAGCCAGTTCCAGCTCATGCATTTGACTTGCAGTTATCTCCATCAGACATTAAGGGTATTGACACACTTCGATCACAGGAGAGTGCAAAAGGTCACTGCGTAGAATGCAATGCAACTTATTTACGAGATAGGAGTCTTATGGAGTCAATTCAACCAATAGATTCTATTTATATAAAATGTCATAAGTTGAATACGCAATTGAGCATATTTAAAGAACTTTTGAATGCTGGTAAACTGTATAGTAACGATCCATTTCTATTAAGTATGGCAAGAGCAGCATTAGATGGAGAAGGAAAATTGTATGCGCAGAAATGTTTATCACTTGAAGGGAAATAATAATAATAATACTATTATTATCAACTTGTATTCGCATTTAAATTCGTTGATCAGCCAGCCAAATGCACTCCATATCAATCTTGATATGGTAATCTAACGTAGCTGCCGTATAACTAAGTTCCGAAAAGGTTAATACTTACACAGGTCGGATGCTGTGTCCGATGCAAGAGGATTATCGAATCGAGTAGGATAGAAAGTGGGAGCACCGTTCAAACAAAAAACAAGTTATTTGTAGTAATTTTGTCGATCGCAACAGGAATTGCGGGGACAGCTATTACTGCGTATTATTATAATTATCATCAGCATTTTTTTAATGCTGTTTATAACTTATTATCAGGTCAGCAGCAAAAGCCAGACGCTACAGCAGAACGACCATTTCTTACAGGTCCACAAAAAGACACTTCAAAGATAGAAGATTTTGTTGCTCCAGGTCTATTATCGTCCCCAACAAGCATGGCTTTTATAGACTCAAAGAATCTTTTAGTTTTGGAAAAGGATGGACAGATTCGTCTAGTTTCTAATGGAATATTACAGAAGACACCAGTATTGACAGAACGTGTGGATAATGCAAGCGAACGTGGACTATTAGGAATTACAATATTAAAAGAAGACAACAGTCTTTTCAATAAAAGCATGATATCAACAGCGGGAAAAAATTCACCTACACCAATTGGTACAAGAACAGCAAAAGCAACAAAAGTTTTCCTCTACCTTACTGAATGCAATGGAGGGAAAGAACAATTAAGAAATAGAATTTACAGATATGATTGGGATAGCAAGAAACATCTGCTTTTAAATCCAAAGCTGATATTGGATGTTTCAGCACTTCCAGGACCAAATCACAATGGTGGAAAATTAGCAATAGGTCCTGATCATTACCTCTATGCAGTAATAGGAAATGTTAATGCTGGCGACAGCATACTCCAAAACGATAAGAATGGAAGAGGTCCGCATGATACCTCTTTCATATTCAGAATAGATCCAAATAATGGATCTCCAGCTTCTAACAGTCCACTTTCAAGTTTAGACAATAATGCTACTACCAACAAAATACTCCAAGTATTACGCATATGGTATTAGAAACAGCTTTGGACTAACATTTGATCCTATTACAGGCAATTTATGGGACACAGAGAATGGAGAATCTTCATATGATGAGATTAATTTGGTGAAGTCGGGTTTTAACAGCGGTTGGCAACAGGTAATGGGTCATATTTCTAGAAATAATGTAACTACAAGAGATCTGGTTAACCTTCCTGGATCTCATTACGCAGACCCTGCATTTAGTTGGTTGACTACAATCGGTGTGACTGATATAGAATTTTTAAAATCAACTAAGCTTGGAAGCAGATATGCAAACAATATTTTTTGTTGGCGACATCAACAATGGTAATCTATACTATTTTGAACTCAACAAGACCAGAACCGGTCTGAGGTTTGGCTACAATAGCGATTATGATGATAATGGAGATGCTATGCTATCTGATTTTGTAGCAGATGACAAAGCTGAAATTTCTACAATAACTTTTGGAAAAGGCTTTGGTGGTATAACTGATATCAAGACTGGTCCTGATGGATTTTTGTACATACTGTATTATTTTAATGGATGTATCTACAGAATTGTGCCTAACAATAGCTAGATTTTAGTGGTAGAAATAATAATAATTGCAATAAAGTCTACAGCAAAGGCCTTTTCTATAATTCATGCAACCATAAGGGTATTGCTATTCTAGATGGACAGAATTCCTCGAGATTGGTTCTTTTTTGTGGTTGGTTGTAAAAATCACATACAAAACTATGCTAATATGACTTTTGAAAAATTGCCACTCATTTAAGGTGCTCACTTAAGGTGTTTATTATTTTATTTTAATTAATTATAATAACGATAATACCACCCCTTATGGGTTTGGAGCGAACCATAAGGGTATGTCTATCTATCTAACCCTGCTTATACAGATAGCACTTTTTGTTTTGTAGAAAGTGGTGTCCTATTGTAAGATAAGACAAAAAACCAGGTATGAAACTGTGTTAATATGACTTTTGATCTATTGTAACTCACTTAAGAATTAGTATTGATGCTTCAGATTATCATACTAGTCAATAAGTGAACTAGTGCCCTTCTATTAAGAAATATGTATTTCTCATTTGATATTTATTTTATTTTAATAATTCTCTCTCTTCTTCTGTATAATCTATAACTGGGCCATCGACTAAATCAGATTTCCATATAGCACAAGCTAAACCGCATTTACGACATATCAGATTGATAAGATGTTTACTGATTCTTACAAGACTTAGTGCAGAGTGCCTGCAGTTTGAAATCAAATCAATTCATAATAAACTAATAACCATAGATTTTTAAGACTTGTGATTAATTCTTTGCGGAACTTTTAGGGTACCATTCTGTCTATTATTGTTTTACTTAATTAGTTTAATTATCGTCTATGAGATAAAAGAACGGTATTTGATTCATTTGTGGTTCTCATTTTCTTCAAATATTTTTAATTAAATATTTATTTATTATTCAGATTATTGCTGCTAGTATTATTCGAATCGTTTCTTGCTTTCAATCCATCATTATATTTTTTCATATAAGATCTAGCTTTTTTTTGTGATTCAAATATTGCTGGCCCAATAAAGTTGTTCGTGTCTGAATAAAGCGATACTAACTGCCAGTTTTCTTCTCTTTGTTTTGTTTTTTGTTCTTTTATTATATTTTGTCTGAGAATATACCAAGTCAATTGATTGTTGTCGTCCTTTGTTGGCTCTATCGAACTGCAAAATATAAAGTTAATTAGTTACTTTCCTTTAGTTAGTTGATTAATCAATCGCCATTAGTTAACCAGTTTTTGAATGTAGTATGACAGTAGTGAATTGACACCAAGAGGCTAATGTCAAGCTTTGCCGCCTAGTGCTTTGCTGTCTCTTTCTATTGCAGAACGATATGATTGAAGTGGTATCACATTCCACTTTAAACGGCTAAAAAATGGTAAACTTCCCAAGAACTGACCTACTTCTTCATGAGAAGAAACATCTAGTATCAAACATCCCGCTCTCTGACCAGCAAAGACTCCTCCAGTCTTTTTCTCATCGGCCGTATTAGAAAGGGTTTCAAGACTTGGACGAATCATTTGCTCCCATAGTGTAACATATTCTTGCAGAGATACAGTTGGGTCCTCTATCCATTCTCCTGTTATAAGATAAAGCATTGCAAAAATAAATACAAGTTATATTAATATGACTTCTGAAAATTTTTT
>JBJMFM010000012.1:0-3237 GCA_045808425.1 Nitrososphaeraceae archaeon
CAGACATAAATTCTTGTGTGTGAAATTGTGGACCTTTGCCAGGTTGATTGATATATCTCTTAGAGAATGGTAGCTTTGCATCACTACAGCCATGGTCATATCCAGCTTGGAATGGTGTTCCTTTTGCAATTGCACCATGTATGACCAGGATAGAGACAGTATCTCTGTCAGATAAACCAGTTGAGTTTGTGACTGTTAATATAAATGTCATTGTTGTATCAGCTTGCAAGTTTGAAGGAGCAGTAAAGCTGGCTGTGGCTTGATTGGGAGTACTTAGCTGGACAGGAGGACCACTCATTTGTGTCCATGCAAATGTTATTGGATCCACATTAGGATTACGGCTTTGACGACCATCTAGCATTACTTGTGAGCCTACATTGACTGTTTGGTCTGGGCGAGAATGGCCTGCATCAGCTATTAGAGAATTATCAGCAGGTATTGGTGTAGGAGTAGGTGGTGGTGATGGTGATGGAGGAGATGTCGGATTGAATATGATACTATAAGCAGGGTGTATCTCCGCATGCCCACCTTCATTTACGTCTAACAGATACGTACCAGTAACCTGGACACGTGTACCAACAGGAGGCAAACGGAATATAGGTCCATCGTATTTAGGACTTTTGCATTGATTAATTTTTACTGGATCTGTGCTTTTATTTGGTCCCTGACATACAACTTCAACATGAATTGCACCATTGAACTTGGGAGAATTATTTGCTGGTGTAAGTAGTGAGTTATATTTACTATCTAGTTTAACATTGAAATTTGCGTCTCCGTCAGTATTTATGTAATGAGTCCATATTACTTTGCCTACAACAGTTATACAATCTCCAACTAGAAATCTTGTTGAGCCAATTGTTTGGATGAATGGATTTGGTACAAATTTATCAAGACTTCCATCGCATTCATTGGATTTGAACGGTGTATCATCTGGTATTACTATATTATTAGCTAATGTTCTTGCTTCACCTCCTCTATCTAGAGCATTAGCTTCATTTTCATCTGTATCTGGTTCTTCCCCAATGCCTTCCATTCTTGATTGATCAGATTCGGAAGGTATTGTTGTTGTTCTTCTACCTATGTCACCATCATGAATTAGCTCTTCTTGTTCACCTGAAGTAGGTGATCTTCCTGCTAAGGATGGCAGTACTGGTGATGATGGCGATGATAAAGACGATGATGGAGTATGAGATGCAGAAGATTTTCCGTATTGAGCTCCTAAGGATTGTTCCACGTCTTGTGCAAATGACTTTCCCAGATCATCATCACCATTAGATATACGTGCAGCCACTTTTATTGCAGCTTGTGTAACAGCATTTGCATTACCTTCTGCTTGTTGTTTTGCAAGAAACAATAACGACTGAGCTAAAGCACCTTTAGGATTTAATCGAATAATTGAACTTATTTGATCAAGTGCATTTGCTGCCTCATCTTCACCTGCTGTCTGAGCTATTTGTGTCTGTATTTGCTGAAGTACATGTTGTACTTGCTCTTTATCTGTACCTGCGTTAGAATTAACTATTTGACTAGAGATATTATTGATTAATGAATGGTTGTTTACTTCATTATTATTATTATCATTAGCACCATATACGACCATAGAACTTGATACATTATTCAGACTGAAGACTAGAGCAGACAATAATAGCGTAGCCATCACATACAGAGCTATTCCTCTGTTTTTGTAACTCCCCCTTGCTATTTTCAATACAAAGACGGGTTGGAAACTGTCTATTTACATAGAACCATTATTTGTGCTAATACTCATTTGTATCTGTTTTTTTAATGATCAAATAATTACTGTATTATACGTATCCTTATACTAAGTGATTTTATAGTAATGAGGTTTTCACTCACATTTCTCAATTATAATAAAATATCTATATGTGTTTCTATAGACTATGTAATCTCCATTATTATGCTAGTGGCCTCAAAATCATGTCAAATTTGATTCACAAACCACTGGCCTCATTAATTACGTGGACTCATATGTCGTATTTGTATACACTGCTTGATTTATCAAATAATAGCATAATCCGCCTATTGCTCTAGTACAATGATCACTTGATCGATCGAATAGTATGATCAAATAAAATGATCTAAAGTACGGCTCCTCATAAATATCAGATCTTTTATAACAACATTGTTATGAAATATAGAAGCAGAACAGAAATAGTAGCAATGATCTTGGAGGCGGCTAATGGTGGAGCTACCAAGACAAAAATAATGTACAGAGCCTTTCTATCCTATGCGCAGTTAAAGGAATATCTTTCTGTGCTAATTGGAAACAAATTGTTAGATCATCTAGAAAGTCCTCAGGTGTACAAAACAACTGAGAAGGGCTTAAGCTTTCTGAAGATGAATAATGAAATAGCCGAGCTTTTGCAGACATCTGAGAATCAAGAAAGGTAAAGAAGTATATATGTAAAAGCACAGTTAAATTCAAAATATAAGATTATTCTCAAATTGAGATAATTGTTAAGGTATTGTAGAAGGTATAAGAAATCTAACCGCTGTATGCAAATTCTAGAAATACCATGATTTATTATCTGAAATGGGCCATTTAAAAAATCGGGATGTCATTATAAACTTTGTGTTGTAACTGCATATGCATTTATGTAATGGAACTTCGTTTTCTGGCTTGCGATGTTTATCGACAGTAAAGAACGTCGTTTATTGTTATATCTGCAGACTTCTTTTCAATCCCGTCTGGGTATACGAGTATGGTATAACTATTCTAACATACTAATAATACTTTGTATTAGGAATAATACTAGTAATCATTCTTTTGTCTATCTTTGTTTATTTGATTCTTAGTGATGTAAGCAGCCAGTATATCACGAGGCGTCATTCCAAGCTCTATTGAAACATCAATTACAAAATGCCATATGTCAATTAGCTCCTCCTTTGCGTGATTCTGATCAAACTCTACTGTCTTTTTCCACCATTTCCAGTTAGTCAGCCTTTGCAATTCTACTGCTTCATGAATTATGGCAGTACAGAGCGCAGATAGCCTTTCCTCCTTTGATAGAGAAAGAAATTTCTTCGAATATTGTGAGCCATTAGATGTAGAATAGGTTGCGATAGTCTGATGCAACTCCTTTTGCTTTTGGAAAAGAGATTCTAGCATATCTTCGCTATTATCATTGTTGTTATTACAGTGACCTAGCATAATCTCTTGGTTCCACCTTACTAGTGATTATATCAGCAATGAATTTATCCTTATTCATTATTACT
>JBJMFM010000013.1:0-10929 GCA_045808425.1 Nitrososphaeraceae archaeon
AGCTATACCTTCTCCATAGTTTTCAAAAATCCTAGAACTGCTAACTGCATACACTCGTGTATATCCACCAGCAGCAAGGATTAAAGACTTGCATTCAAACCTAACAAATTCTTTTTTTTCGATGTCTACTCCAAATGCTCCTTTGACTACTTCTTGTTCTTCTTCTTTTACCACTGGTTCTTCCGGTGTTGCTGTTGCTGATGATGATAATGACGATAATGGCGGTAGTATTTTTCCATTTACATCATCTGATAATAATAATTTCGTGATGTAAACGTTGTCTATTATTTTGATTTTCCGCTGGTTTACCTGGTCCATCAATACACGAACTATTTCCTGACCAGTCCAATCTTCGTAAAATACAGTCCTTCTATATGTGTGAGCTCCAAAAAACCGCTGGGTTAGCCTACCGTCTTTCTCTCTATGAAACCTGGCACCCCAATTAACTAGTTCATTTATAGCATCAGGAGCACTTCTGCAAAGTGCTTCAACTCTTTCGTAATCTGCAAGAAACTCTCCTTCTCTTAGAGTATCAGCTGCATGTATAATCCAGTTATCTTCTGGGTCCATAGTACCTAGCGCTGCATTGATACCACCTCTTGCAAGCGTTGTATGAGGATCTCCTTTCTTGCTTTTACTAATTATGAGAACATTAGCACCAGCATCATGAGCTTCAATTGCAGCTCGAAGACCAGCAGAGCCACCACCTATAATTAAAACATCACAAGAGTAATTAGATTGTTTTTTCATAGTGTGATCAGTCATTTTTATAAATCCAGTTATCTTCAAAAAAGTAGTATTTAACTATTGGAACACTGACTGCCATATTCTGATAGGTGCTAGATGATATTATAATCTTTTATCTACTATTATTATTTTTTCACTATTCTCATTGTAGTCGCTGTCACGACCCATCATCTAAGGAGATAGTTTTTCTCCTATAAAATTTGCACTCTGCAATGAGTTTTAGATTTTCCATATATTAAATGATTTTTTCTTTCCTTATTTCTCAACTTACATTTTTTCACTGTCACCATGATGTGTATGTATATTTCTTAGAGCATTATGGACTTGGTCTCTGTATAAAGTCAATCCTATCCTTTTGGCATATGGCTGGCCTTTGGCAAATGATTTAGCTAATTCTTTAACAAACTCCATTTCTACTTTTGGTGGTATTGGTGGTTCGAAGGGATCTACATATGCTTCAATTATTGTTGGTTGCTTTCTCTCTTTCATGGCTTGACTCATTATGGATTTTACTTCAGATGGTTCTTTGATGGCATATCCTTTACCGCCGCAAGCTTCTGCGAACTTTACCCAATCTATTGGAGAAAATTCTACTCCAAATTCAGGATTTCCAAGGAATGCCATCTGCTCCCATCTAATCATCCCTAATGTATTATTTTTGATAACGATTACCTTGATAGGGAGGTTATATTGTACTGCCGTAGCAAATTCACCCATCAACATGGTCAATCCAGCATCACCAACAAATGCAACTGATTGCCTTTCTGGAAATGCAATCTGCGCTGCTATCGCATATGGCAAGCCATTTGCCATACTTGATAAGGTACCAGATACAGAAAATTTCATACCCTTTCGTATATCAATATGACGAGCTGCCCAACTTGTATTTGTTCCACAATCAACGGAAATTATCGCATCGTCATCTAGTTCATCAGAAACTGCTTTGGCAATAACTTGTGGTTTAATTGGCTTATCAGTTCTAGTAGTTTGCTCTCTCATTAAACTATTCCACTTCTTCATGGCATCTTGCTTTGACTTGAGAAATCCTAGATCATATTTTTGATGCAAAAGTGGAAGCAACTCAGTTAATATTAGCTTTGAATCTCCTACCAATCCAATTTCTACAGGATAACGAAGACCAATCTTTTCAGGTTTTATATCAATTTGAATTCCTCTTGCTTGATCGGGTTTAGGAAGATAGTCTATGTATGGAAAAGATGTTCCAATCATAAGTAGTGTATCTGCTTCACCCATAGCATCACTAGATGGGGAAGTTCCAAGTAGACCAAGACCACCCAAGCTATATGGATTATCATCAGGGATTACTGCTTTACCCAAGAGTGCTTTAACGACTGGGGCACCTAACTTTTCTGCAACTGCAATTATTTCTTCTCCAGCTTCAAGTGCTCCTTGTCCTGCAAGTATAACAACTCTATTTCCAGTGTTAAGGATTTTAGCTGCATTTTCTATTAAAGAATGACTTGGAATTGTTTCTGCAATATAAGCATGGGAAGTATGATGATAAGGAACATTATGTCTAGAATATTTCCCACTTAGTTTCTTTTCTTGTACATCTATTGGTACTGTCAGATGGCTAACTCCTCTTTGTGCTAATGCCGTTCTACACGCGATATCAACTGCCATTTCTGCTTGCTCTGGAACTTCTATCATGCTATTGTAAACTGTGACATCAGAATATAGCTGCAGCAAATTAACATCCTGCTGATAGCTAGAATTCATTAAATCAAAGTACTTCCAGTAACAGCAATAACAGGAGTATTATCTGCTTTAGCATCATATAATCCATTTAATAGGTGTATTGCGCCTGGTCCTGAAGTTGCTACACATGCACCAAGCTTTCCAGTATACTTTGCATATGCACAAGCCATAAATGCTGCAGATTCTTCGTGTCTTACAAGTATGAATTTGATTTTGTCTTGCCTCCGTCTTAAGGCTTCAATAAATCCATTTATACCATCACCAGGTAACCCAAAAATCGTATCAACTTTCCAATCAAGCAACTCTTCAGCTACAATATCAGCTGTACGCATATTTTCATATTCTCTCATTGAGAGCTAAATAAATTAACAAGTGATATATAATATATGTGAGTTTTGTTGATTATAACACAATTATAGGAAAAAGTTGTTTTTATTTATTTATCTACTTATTATTTACACCATATTATGATAAATTCTAGATACAACTATTTTCTATGCGCAAAGCATAGATTGTACTCTTAGATTTATCTTTGGCGATCCAATTAGCATTAATCCGCATCCAGATTATTTGCAAGAACTTACTCCACATCCAAATGTACCTAATAAAACTCCACCTTGAAGTACCAGAACATTTTAATTTTATTAGCAGTAGACAGAAGATCGTATTTGATGAATGGTATCCAAGCAAACATCTTCTTTATTACCCTTGTGAAGGGGTACATTCTCAAACCTTCTATCTCTAATTTTGTCTGGTTTTGGTATTGATATTGTCTTATTTGAATGTACTTTCAATTGCTTTTTTTAGCGTCTCTGTCACAAATGGAAGAATTCTTGGGTCATTTACTTTGGGAATTATATAATCCTCTTTTAAGTGAATATTTTCAACTAGCGAAGCAATTGCATATGATGCAGTTACAAGCATCTTTTCATTTAATCCTTTTGCTCTGGTATCTAACAAAGCTCTAAGAACTGATGGAAATACTACAGCATTATTTACTTGATTTGGGTAGTCAGAACGCCCAGTGCCTACGATTCTTGCACCTGCTCTAAGAGCATCTGATGGAAGGATTTCAGGGTCTGGGTTGCTTAGCGGGAACACTATTGCATTATAGTTCATTGATTGCACCATATCTTTTGTTACTAGTCCAGCTTTGCCAGATACTCCTATGAAGACATCTGCTTTTCTAATTACTTCTTCCAAACTTCCTACCAATTTGTTGGAATTGCTATTCCTTGCTATTTCTTGCTTGTCTAAATTTTGAGAATTAACAACAGTTACAAGGTCTTTCCTTCCCTCGTATATTGCTCCCTTGCTATCTGTTATTATAATATCTTTGCATCCTGCTTCTTTTAGAATCTTAAAAATTCCATAGCCAGCAGAGCCTGCTCCTGCTATTATTACTTTTATGTTATCTATTTTTTTGTCTACTATTTTTAGAGAATTTATCAATGCTGCCAATGTGATTACAGCTGTTCCATGCTGATCATCATGAAACACCGGTATTGAGAGCTCATCTCTGAGCCTTTTTAGTATATCAAAAACCTTAGGTGATTCTATATCTTCAATGTTTATTGCTCCAAAACAGGGCTCAATTGCCTTGACAAACCTGACTATTTCCTCCTTATCTTGTGTAGCAATACACAATGGAATTGCATTAATATTACCTAGAACTTTGAACAAAACAGATTTTCCTTCCATGACAGGGAGTGCTCCTTCTGGGCCGATATTTCCAAGGCCAAGAACTCTTGTTCCATCGCACACTATGGCCACGTTGTTCCACTTTGAGGTATAGTCATAAATTAATTCTTTGTTTTTACTTATCTCTTGAGCTACAGATGCTACTCCTGGAGTATAAATTAAACCAAGTGTTCCTTTTTCTTCTTCTTCATGATGACCAAAACCAGCGTCGATGGAAACTCGATTATGTATTTCGATCTTTCCTCTTAGCGCTCTATGAAGGTTGATGGCGTCCTCATTTAGTGTATTCAAGTTACATACCCCATTTCTTGACTATCAGCGACAGCAGAGTGTGAAATTAATAATATGTCCAACCTATTTGATAAAAAATTAAGTTGTATTTGAACCCACCTGCTTTTTATGTCATAGATGAGTGGTGGAGGATATTCTGAAAATAAATAATTCTTACCAGAGAAGGCCGATGACTAAATCCACTGATAATGCACCGGCTCCAAGAACGATCAGTATTATTGAGAGAACTTTAATGTCAATCTTGGGGCTTTAGCAGTTAGACAAGATACTATGGAATAGATGTTTGCCCATTACATTTGAATATATATAATATCTACTGTAAACTTGAGTTTTTTTCCTCTATCTGTGACATCCTATTCTTTGTAATCATGACATTAATCAGATAAATGATTACTTTCCCGAATTTGAGAAGGAAATCTGCAAATGGTATTTAGCCAGATAAATGAATACTTTCCCGAATTTGAGAAGGAAATCTGTAAATGGTATTTAGCCAACTAACAAAGAGTTTTACTCATGGAGCCCGTGCTTGGAAGCGATATTAGATGACAACCACAGCAGGAGATACCACCAGAAATACATTGAAAAGAATTACATGGCAATCAGAGAATTGTTTATCATGTAAATGGTTCTCGCCGTCTGATCCTGTTAATGCAGACATCCTAACTAATGGCAGATGCGTTCATCCGGAACTCAAGAAATTCAACCTTATTATTTCTGGGAGAGATTGGTGTAACCTATTTGATGAAATCTCTCAAGAACAAATAGATCAAATGCAAGAAAAGGCCATGCAAAGTGAGCAATAGCTGGCTATGCTCTGATTCATCAATAGCTATCAACATTTTCTTTATTGTTGCATCTTGATCATTAATGATAACTCAAAAAATTCTATGGTAAGGATGATGCCTCAAATCGAGTATAATCTGTATTACACAAATTACAGTTATGATTAAGATCAATACTAGTGGCAAGATGGCAATTGCAAGTGGCGGAATAAGAACAATTACAAATCCAGCTATGAACCTGTGAACTGATCCTTGAATCATAAGTTTCTTCCTATTATTTCTATGGCTACCATCATCACCACCACCATGATCAAGTGCACTAGCTGTAGTAAACTGTATAGCTCCAATTGAAAATAAGCATAATGATACAGAACCGCAGATTAGCCATTCACCTATGTATGATAAAGCTACATCTTGAGCGGCTGACACTATGTATCTTATACCAGTTGCTGTAGATACTAGTCCTACAACTAAAGGAAGGTGAAGGTAGATCCATGCTGTGTAAATCCTTACTCTGCCCCTTTCACGAAATGCTCGAATTGGAGAACCTTCAACATTATCAAAGTACATCCACCAAAGACTAAAAGCTATGCTTAGACCTGCACCTATAGATATGGTAGACTCTATATTCCACTCATGATCAGATAAACTAGCCACAAGGCCAAATATTGTCTCTCCAAGAACAATTAAAGTAAATAAGCCCATTCGCTCTGGTAAATGAAAAATATTTGGAGCTAACTGTATATGCTTTCGTCCAACTAAAATTGCAGTTGAGATATCTATACCAATTGCTAATGCCCACATCAAAAACCGTATGGGATTAGGAACAACTGCAGACATCAGCCATAAAATTGTAGATATTAGATAACCTCGTGCTAATCCATTAGCAAGTCTACTAGCAGCAGGTATTCTACGGCCTGTGCGTAGATATTCAATTACAAGAAAACCTCTGATTGCGCCATACGATATCGCAAAATTGCCTGATGTTTCAGCCAATGCGCCATGTATGTTAATAGTAAGAGCTGCAGCTCCCATCATTTGTAATAACACAAAAACTCGATGGACTAAATCATCTGTCTCAAACCTAGCCGCATAAAATGTAACGCCTATCCAGGCCCACCATACAGGAACAAATAGCGATATTGTTCCAAGAAATGACATAATAGAATTATTATTAACATATAGACTGTGACCTATCTGCGAAACAGCAGAAGCAAAAACTAGATCATAAAAAAGCTCAAGCCATGAAGCATGACGCTCGCGTTCTAGGCTGTTCAATGTATATGTTATAACCTCACAGATTCATATGCCTCTATTTTATTAATATTCTCATTATGTCTTATCTCTAGAAGTATGTGTTTTCGATGGAGCCTATGGATAAGGTAAGTATTTTCATATGCGCATTACTTGACATCAACACAGAATCTTCATCTTTTATTGCCAACAGGGAATCTCCTGAGTGCATCTATATCAGATATTATCGAGATATTTGATTTGCATGAACAAATATTTATTGTCAAGGAGGCAGCTGCTTTATGATATTGGCAATTAATGTTTATTATAATCTATCACGTTGAATCAATCTAGTATTTAATAATCATATAAATACAACGTCATTAAGCAAAGGAAGAACGCGGAGAAGAAACGGAATTCACCAGCCATTCTTTTGCTTTTCGAATCTCCTCCATTGTCAACTCATGGCCGCTCTCTTGCCAACTGAGCGAAATATTGGCACCAGCTTTTTTGAATAGGCCAAAAAGCTTCTCTGCCTCTTGCCTTGAAACTATTGGATCATAAACTCCAGAAGACATGAAAATGTGTTTGTCACTAAGATCTGGCAATGTTTGTGGTACTAGTGGAACCATAGCACGAAAAAGAATAGCAGAAGAGAATGTTTCTGGACGAAGCAATAGCATACTGGCTGCTATGTTTGCACCATTAGAATATCCTACAGCTATTACATGCTGCAAATCAAAATCATAAGTTTTCGATGCATCAATTACAAAGTCTGCTAGCTCATTTGTCCGGAATTTCAAATCCTCTAAATCAAAAACTCCTTCTGCTAGTCTGCGAAAGAATCGTGGTGAAACGCCGTTTTCTAATACTTTTCCTCTTGGACTTAGTATTGCTGCACTTTTATCTAGCTCGTATGCCAATGGAATTAGATCTTGTTCGTTTCCTCCAGTACCGTGAAACAAAAGAAAAGTTGTAAACGCCTTTCCTTCTGTTTTTCGTCTTCTAGTTGCTGTACCAGCTCCGCTTTCTTCGGGTCTTGGAGGTATGAAACGGTGTATGAAACCCAGCTCCACTTTCTTCTTGTCCATTTTTATCAACTTCAATTCCCTTTATTATCAGATTGTTGTTTTTCGCTTAACACCTGTTCTTGCTCTTTTTGTTTCTTACGTGATAAATGTACTTGGGGTAGAACTCTCTCAAGATCTTTACGTACCGATTCAAGCCAAGGCGGTAACATCAAATGTGTGCCAAGCTCTTCTACCTTTTCATCTATTGCGAAGCCAGGTGGATTGGTGGCTATTTCAAAGAGCACGCCGCCCGGTTCACGGAAATATACTGAGTGAAAATAAATACGATCTATAACTGGTGTTGCGTTGAGCCCAGCTTTGACTATTTTGGCTCGCAACATTTTTTGTTGTTCATCAGAAGGTGTGCGCCAAGCTACATGATGTACTGTTCCAACACCTATCATCCCATATTGTGTATTTGGCAGACAAAGTACATCTACGATGTTAGATCCATGATACTTTTCTTTGGTATTCTTGTCCCTAACATCAGCATAATCTTCTTTAGATCCGCTAATTTGGAAGCGAAAGCGGCTTCCATCTTGACCTATGAACTTAAACCCTAATTCATTTGTCAAGACGTGAGCAGTGTGTTCGTATCCTACTTCTGATAAAGTAACAGAATAAAAACCCCTTATTGCATGTTCGATAGGAATGGGACCTTCTTTCCATACATGATGTGTTCTCTCTTCAGCAGCAGAGCTATTAGCCACAAGCTCTAATTCTAGTCCATCAGGGTCGTATAGTGTCAACACTTCTTCAGTATCGCCAAACCGCTTTGTAGGACCTTGAACTGGTACTTTTTGACTCTTAAGCCTATCTAGCCAATAGTCTGTAGAATGTTCAGGAATCAAAAATGATGTAGCGATGACTTGTCCTGTTCCTCTATGTCCTTTAGGAGCGTTTGGCCATGGAAAGAAAGTAAGTATTGTACCTGGGCGACCTATTTCGTCACCAAAATATAGATGATATGTAGTTGGGTCATCAAAATTTACTGTTAACTTTACTAGTCTAAGACCCAAAACCTGAGTATAAAAATCGATGTTCTTTTGGGGATCGCTAGCTATTGCGGTAACATGATGTATGCCTAAAATATCTTCCTGAGCGAAATTACCTTGTTCAGTACTATTAATTTTTTTAACGGTATATTGTGATTTTTCCACTGCTACTTTATTCTCCTCCTCCAAAGTATATTTTGATTGTAAATCTATCTTTCTGATTACACATGAGTACTGATTTTGACATTTATATACAAACAATTACCAATTTTACTATATATGTGTCATAGTTATCTTAAACTAACTAGATTTTAGTTCGTATAGTTAGTTATACTGAACTAATTGCCATAGTTAAATAATATTTTGATGAATTAGTCTACAAACAGTGTTTCATCAACTATATTATCCATAGTTGCTCCATATTGTGCGAGCACCTTGTGTATATTGCTATATGCTTGACGCATTTGAGCCTCCATTTCTCCTCTGCCAACAATTTTGCCATTATCATCATGGGCTACCTGACCTGATACATAAATGGTGTCTCCAACTTTCACCGCCTGAGAATAACCATATTCTTTCTCCCAAGGCATGCCAAGACTCATTGTCTCCTTATTGATGCTCAAAATAATACCACTCATATTGGGTTGATTGCAAAAAACTTCTTTCAATGTTTACAGTAGCCATCATATCATTAGATAAATGTGGACAAAAAGGATTGGCCGATTGGTAAGATAGATCACTTGTATGCAAAAGTGCCACCTTATGTTAATGCAAAATCTGGAACAATTCTAATAGCTTCCCACAGTATAACAATGGGTTTCCATAAACTCCGGTGTTCCGCCTAGTTTGTTTTCCCATTTTGCTGGCATGTCTCTAGCACATTGTCCATCGACGGCATCATTGTATCTTTTGAAAATGAACCAAGGATTTTCAAAATGTCTATTTGGTGCTTACTTTCGTTGCATTTAGGATCAATTCGGCGATCTCATCTGGGTGTGATACAAGTGAGGCATGGCTAGAGTTAAGTGAGATAGTGGTAGCATTCATCCGCTGTGCGAATTGACGTTGTACATCAGGAGGGATAATGTGGTCGCTCTCAGACACCTCAAACCATGTCGGAAGTTGCTTCCAAGCTGGAGGGCCAGATGGTTCAGTAAAAAGTGATTGATGAGCTGGCTTTTGCACAACGGCCAAGGTTTCAGCCTCAGTCGCATTTGCATCCTGAACAAACGCTTCGTGGAACATCTCTGGGTTAAGGTACGCAAATCCTCCGCTATCGAAAACCAATAATCCTGGAGGTAGTGATGCAACAGGGACGAAATTCACGGCAGATTCACCCTCATCAGGAGCAAAGGCTGAAACGTAGACAAGCCCTGTTACGTTTTTATTATTATAACCGGCATTCGTGATTACGAATCCACCGAATGAGTGTGCTACAAGTATTGTTGGTCCGCCAACTAGGTCAATTGCGCGCTTGACGGTAGCTACATCGTCTGCAAGAGAGTGCGCAGCAAGTTGCACCGCAATAACTCTATGTCCTGCGTTCTTTAGAATAGGAATTACTTTGCTCCATGAAGATCCATCGGCCCATAAACCATGGACTAGTACAATATTTGTACGGTTTACTGTTGACATACCTTGGGTTCCTTGAAGTTGCATTAATGTCTTATTCTCTGGGCTAGCTGAGCCGGAATATGCGGGTGACATAAAGCCCACAAGTAGAATTATGCTCAGACACAATAAGCCAAAAAATTTTATATTTTTCACTCTTATGATGACAATGACAACATGGATTAAAAAATTTGCAGCTGAGATTGGGAAGTTAAATAGCTGACACCCTGTTTAGGAAAACAGTATCGATATTTGCTTATTTGATATACAGGGAAATTTGCCATCATGTCGTAAGCATTATCGATTTGAGATAATTAAGATAAAAATAGTTCACTCATTCAAAATTAGATGGGCAGCCTGCTTTGCGCTTGCAACTGAAGCATTAGACAATAATCCCTCCTTGCCTACCCAGTCTCCTACTATGTACAAATTGTCCGCAATCCTTACATCAGGTCTTCCAGCTAATCCGCCTGTCGCAGCAGTAACAATAGCATTAGACACCACCATGTTGGGTAGTGGTCTCTTCTTTACCAGCACCTGTCTCCATCCTGGCTGCATTAAATCACGGAGCTCCTCTAACTCTGGCTGATCCTCTCTTGGTTTAGGTACAATTGAAGTACCAAGATATTTCGAGACATGGATTAGTGCCCCACCCTCAGGAGCGAGCTTTGCATATGCAGAATGAACGGAAAAATATACTGGACTGTCTACTCCCAAAGCAAACAATGCATCCCTGTCAGGAAGACTACTAAGAGCAACATCCAGACACACCATGCGTAC
>JBJMFM010000014.1:0-15516 GCA_045808425.1 Nitrososphaeraceae archaeon
CTATTGATTTAGCAGGCGAAGAAAAAACAATGTCTTTGCTACTACTTCAAATATAGGAAAAAATGACTTACATAGTAAACACAGACAGATCAAAAATGTTAGATTCAGGCTTCTTTGAGAATCAGGTGTGGGGTGCTTTACATAAAGCTTGGAAAGGATATGTGATTGCCAAAAATAAAGATGAATATGATAAATTGGTTCTTTATGCACGTATTACTCATGAGTGTCAGTATGACTTGAGATTACAAGTTAGCTCATTTGATAATATAGGAACGTCGGCATTCAGCTTTTTGTCTTTACGTGTGTCGGAATGTGCACAGGAGGATAATAATCAAGAACAAGTATCAGAAGAAGTTGACCAGCAATGTGAGCAAGAAAGATTCACTGATGATAATGCATATAGTCAATATTTTAGAGATGATTATAATAAAGCGAAAAGGTTTACTTTCTAGGGTCATTAGAATATAATATGCGAAGGCAGGCAGGCCTAAATGCACAGTATTTTTATTTTATATCAAGCTTCAGAGTACAATTATCTTTTTTTTGCTATCATCATGTATATGTGTAATAACAAAATGCTAATTTACAATCTTTGGATTATTGTTTATCCGTATCAGGTAGTAAATGCGTTTATTTAGGTTCTTTTGCTGTATACTATACATTCTACTGAATGAAAATAAACGAAAATTTCCTTAATGTTGTGATAGCATTGAAATTGGCTCCCTTGATAATTGGAATTCCGTTTTATTGGTCAACTTTGTATCCAATTGCTAAGAATTAAGAGGAAGATAGAATTTCATGATGCATTACTCAGATCATGTGAACAGTCGCATCCTAACTTAAAAGATCGTAATTGGCAAGGACCAGATATTGTGTGTAAGTCAGAATAATATTAGCAAGGAATTGGAGCCAGCAATAGATGGTATTGGTGTTGGACCAGCCATAGTATGTTTTTATTGCGAGTATAACACACGTGCAGGATTAAAGACTATCTTAATTATTCTTGGAGGACAAGAACAATTCTACCCCGGAGCTTCAACGTCATTTACAGTGACATTTCAAAAGGCAGGCACATACCACTACATTTGTCAATTACATCCATGGATGACTGGATCCATTTTAGTGAAGTAAATTATTTCTTGGATACCTTTTTTCCTTTTCTTTTGTATGTCCTCGTCCTGCCCTACTTTAGTTAAGCTAGTCGCACTCTAGTTGCAAAAGTTGAGGCATTAACAGGACCTATGACTCCACCTGGCAAGCAAGTTCAGACTATCAACGCACCTGGAAGCGAAGTTGGTCTAGGAACAACTGCAACATGGGGAAGAGCTGTAACAGATGAAGTTAATGCAATGCGCTTCAAATCGGAGTGGAATAGTAGGTCAAGCAAGTATATTCCATTTGACTGGAAGGGTTAATAATAATAACAATAATAAACAGAAACGTTTTTTGACATTATTTCACTTATTCTGTATTTCTCAATACCAAGAAATGCGTCAACAGAATGGATTTGAAATATTTCTATTTGTGGTCTACGGTTTACTGCCTTCAATTACTTCTATTAGTCCAGATTGCTGATGGGGACGCAGGGTTTGAATGTACTTCCAACCTGATTGTTCTAGCAAACTGGAATATTCATCAACAGTTCTTTCCCTTCCAGATGCTGCACACATCATATGAATATCGAAGAGTTTTGAAAAATGTGGTGTATCGGGACCAGGAACTAAATGCTCGGCAATAAATAATCTTGAATGGTCAGGAGAAGATCTGTAAATGTTGGATAGTATCTTTACACATTCTTCATCACTCCAGTCATGAAGGATCATTTTCATTATATATGCATCTGCAGAAGGAATTTGCCTATTAGTACTACTAAACATATCTCCAGTAACGTAGAAGCAGCGCTCACTTACTCCTAATTTTGGAGCTATTAATAATTCCTTTTTACTAGTTACTGATTCTAATTCAAGTACAGTTCCTTTGATGTGCGGGTATTTTACAACTAAATGGCCAAGTAAATGTCCAGTGCCTCCACCAATATCAGATACATGGTGTATATTAGAAAAATCATATTGATTAAATGCTTCTAATACCCAGTTAGTTTGAGCAGAAGAATAACTACTCATGGCTTGATTGAACACTTCTGCATAATCCAGATTTCTATCTCTATACTCAAATAATTTACAGCCAAATTCACGTACAAAAGCGTTCTGTTTACCCTCCTTTATCATTGATGGTAAATGTTTCCAAATGGCATAGTGTTCCGGGCCTTCCTCTAGTAATGTTACCCCTCTTAGTGTTTGTGGATGATCCTTTCGAAGCAATTCACCTTGTGGAGTTATTGAGAATCTCCTACCCTCGGGTAGTTCTTTTAAGAAATCCATAGAAGATAAGGCCCTTAAGATTCGATAAGCCAATTTATCATCAAGACCAAGTTCATTTGCTATATCAGACGTACTTTTGGCATCCGATGTTACACAATCAAAAACGCCTAATTTAACTCCCGTATATAGTATCTGACTTTTCCATCTACCAAAAATGATGTCAGCTGTTTTTCCATAGTAGTTATGGTCCGACATAAAAAGCATGGTATTGTGACTAATAGATACAGATAAGTTTTTTATAATGCACAGTGAATTTAGTGCTCCAAATACAAATAGTTTAAAAAACTTGGTTTCTTATAGTGGGTTGTTCTTCTTCTATCATCGTTCTCGCTGTTGATTCTTCTTCTTCTTTTGCCTGATGATTAGAAGCAAATCTAATGGCATCATCTACTACTGTAGCATTAGTTAACAGTTCTTGTCTTCTGTCTGCTGTAAAGTTCTGTTGGGATTGATAATGTATTGATGTAATATTTACATATAACGTAATCTAAATGATGGATAGTTTCTAAGAAAAATTATATAGAAACCTTATATAGATTGCTTATGGTACATTTTCCAAAGAAGGAAAAAGTTCTTTCTATTCTTCTTCATCATCTTCATTGCTATTACTAAAGAAAGTAGATTGTTGTCGTGGTAATTCTAAACTAACTCTTTAGATCTTTAATTTGTTAAGGATTTCATAACTTGCATCAAACAAAGGAATAAAGGTCAATCGGTCATGTACAATAACAAAAATGCTAGCTTTCGTTTTTACTGAACCGATCTATCTAATTAATAAAGCATAGAAAGAGGTAAAAAATATGAGTGTAATCCACTCCTGATTATCCAGCTGGACTAGTTGTAGTCGATTTGCCGGTATATGGAATTACTGATACTATAATGAAATCAGCAGTAGAAGCTGTGGATGTATTATTATTAGTACCGCCCATCATACCTGTCAATCCCATTCTAACTATTTGCGGCGAACTCCAATCCGCATTAGCTATTGTACTACTATTACCTATTTGAAGACCAGTTAGAAAAGACAATGGATTAACGTTGTTTGTGCCACTATCAACTGCTCCTCCAAATCGTTGTAGAGGTCCACCGCCCATCATCATTGGGTTACTCATTGTATTACTGGTATTATTAGCTGTCATCATCTTGCTGGATTGTGAAGCGAGCGACATGAGGTCTTTAATGTTCATTGGTGCTCTTATTGCCGTAACTGTAACACGTGGCGGTGGTGACATGGTGTTTGCATTTATGTTGTTAGTGGCAGCTGTATCTGCAGCTGCAGAATGTCTTAAAGTTACAGCTATTTCATTATTTTCTAAAAGGTTTATTGATGTCACTTTGACTCCGTTGACCATGCTTATACCTACAGAACCATATAGGGACGATGCATTGAATATGTTGTTTGCAAAGCTCATAGGATTAAAATTCATTCCAGCGCGGCTACCACCGTTTCCCATGCTCATATTACTATCACCCATTATTGGCTGTGCTAACGTTGTCTGAAAGGAAGTTGCTCCTGTTATGAGGGTTGCTAACATCAACAGCGCAATAGGACTAAAAACTGATTTTATTGCCGTCACTTTTGTCTTGTATATCAATACATTATTGAGAAATAGAGGGCTATCTAATAAACAATATTCTTCGTAGCTTGCACATGTATATTTTATTTCTAAAAGACGCTAGTTGTAGTGGTTGCTAGTGCTACTGTTTCTCCAATTTCCTCTTCTTGCTCTTCTTCCAGTTGATCTTTGTCTTCACCGTAGGCAGGCTCATTTGATTCCTTGGTGTCTTCTACATGGTTGAAAGAAGATGATGTGTGATTCTCCTTAGACTTATATGATACAAACCTAATAGCATCATCAACCACAGTTGAAGCTTACGTAGGATCGTATGCTTTTGTTTGCTAATAATATGTTGGTATAGCGATAGTTTATGTATCATCAAGGAAAACTATTACTGATTTGCACTCTTTATATACAGATAATTACGATTTTCATCATACCCTAGGTCAGCCATAGTTATTACCCTAAATCCATTGTCATGTAAATACTTCATCTCAGCATCAAACAGATTCAAGGTAGTATCAATAGGTCTGTTGCTATCACTTAAATTAGGATAGTTTACGAGAGTATGGTAGACAATTATAGGTATTGCTCTTACTATTCCATCCTTATTATAATTACTTTGATTATTAACAGCTGTAACGAATTTCTCAAACATCTGGGCATTGTCATACTTGTAGCGAAACCTATTGCAGACGCCAATGTTGCCATTATCAGCGCTATTAGTAGAGCAGCCCTCGTCAATATGTTTATGCGCCCAGCTATTGATAGAATATCTATTTGAAGGAGTTAATGTTCCATCGCTAAAATGCATTCTACAGTCGGTCTGCTCATTATTCCCATCACAGCGCAAAAATGTAAGTGCAGACTTGGTATCAGTTCTGGCTAAATCATAATATTTAGCAACTGTATTTACAACCTTTGGATCATCAGCTCCTTTTCCATTAGGATATGCAAAAATTGTTGGATTAAATCCATGATTTTCTAAACATTGCTTTGATTGACCTATCTCATAATCTAAATCTGCCTGTGACGACAAGTCATTTAAATTTGGATGAGTCATAGTATGTGACTCTATATCCATACCATCTTGTTGCAGCGCTGCTATTTGCTGCCATGTAACTGATATATCTGACTCATGATATCCTGCTTCTATCCAATTGCACACTTCAAAGAATGTTGCTTTAAATCCATACTTGTCTAATATTGGCTCGGCGTATGTATAATCGCTTTGATGTGAGTCATCAAAATTGATAATTACAAACTTATCATTATTATTATTGGTGCTAGTAATAGATTGCGTAGGAGAAGAAGACGAAGAAGATGATGATGACGGCTTGTTATTGCTACTATTTCCGGATAATCCTTTAGGAGTTTTGATGTGGTGGCTTCGAGCAGCAGAAGAGAATTGAGCAGTATATGGATTCATTAGCATAACTATGAGGGCGACAACTACCATAACAATAAAAAGTAATGTCTGTCTTTTCATATCAGTCGCCGCGACCATGCGATATTACCTCTATTTATAATGTAATGATATTTTTTAACTCTCAAGAACAAGATTATGAACAATTTTTAATAACACATGTCTAGCAAATACAATCAAACGAGGGTCACTAATTGCTTTACTAGTGTTTATTATTCTCCCAGTATTAACGATAAAGTAGTGTGATATAAAAAAAGGCGGAACTTAGTTATGTCATTTTATTACTATAAAAATCCCTTTCTTGAAACAGCTTTAGCTCTTGCTATTCAAAAATATTATCTTTTAATGCAGCATGCCTTACAAAGTTATTGCAAAGAACATTCCTATCCTGCTTTATTATTAAGAATTAACTAAAACTACTGAAGTTCCATTAGTCAATGTATCAAATGCAGGCGAAAACCTCTTTCCAATTTCACGTAGCTCATTTATTTGTTCTTTTGATGCATTACTACTTTTGATATTCATATTTACTCTAAATTGCTGAGCACCAGGTCTTACATCATTGGATATACCAGTAAAACCACGCAAGTCGACATCACCTTCTACATCAATGTCAATGCTATCAATTTGTATGCTTCTTGATGTAGCATGAGCTACAATAGTTTGTGTTAAACATGCTGCTAAGCTACCCATACAATACTCACATACAGTAAGGCCACTTCCTTCACCTGAGAGGGGAAGGTCATATTGCATTTTATATTCAGTGTTTCTTTCTACATTTTGGCTGCCAATACGAAAGTCTTTGGAGCGAGACGTGACACTAAAGCCGCCATTCCATTCTGATTTTGCAGAAAATGTTGCTTTTGCCATTTCTGGCTGATTTTGCATGGCATTATATACTGTATTTAGTACTTGTGTATTTACTCCGTTAAATGCATCGTTTTTCTTACTACTATTCATTTAATTAAAGTATTAAAAGAGGTCTGCAATAAATTTTTGTAGTAAGAAAGAGACTAGCTTTTGTAAGTCTTTGAATACTACCACTTTGAATGAATATAATTAGCTCAAAGTCAGCTTTATCTTTTTGCTATTTGTACATAGATATTACGCTCAAGGTAATTTAGATTTTAGTACGAGATTTTTATCTGCTATATACAGAGAGTGTATTTATCGATATGAAGACAACGACGATGATATTATTATGTGATAAATGCAAAAAGAATGAAGTCCAGATTTACAGTGATCGTGGTGATTGCTGTATATCATGTTGGTATGATATGACAGATCCTAAGATAGCCTAGTCTTAGTCTTATATCGGTAAACACTTTTGTTGAGTAAAGTATTTGGGATTGGTGTGATATGTCCTCGTGGTCAGCCCATCCCTCTATAGTGAGATATATTTCTGAAAATCAATAGAGAACCACAGGTAATGCTACGGACATATTTTCTCACAATAAGAGTATTCTTCTCAGATAAAAGCAAGCATTTGTTACGAATACCTAATCGCTTTTTATGCATATAACATACATATACATGCAAACAATATGACTGAAGTTGGTATAGCCGAATATTTCGGCATGGCAGAAGCACTAGGAATAATTGCTACGCTGTTTGTAATCCTATATTTCTCAAGAAAGCAAATGCAGGCCCTATCTGTAGACATTGAAACAAAAATTCTCAATGATCTGGATGAAAGAATACATGGACTTACACAAATGGCAGTTGAAAGGCCAGAACTAATAAGGGTTGTAAACAATGTCGAACGAGATCTTTCTTCAGACGTAGCATACTCTTATCATATATTGTATACCTTTGCACATGTTTATCATATGCGACAGAGAGGAGTGGTAAGTGATAATGAATGGACAGGATGGCTCCGTTGGATGAAAAGTGCTTTTAGACATGGCAATATAAGGGAAATATGGAAAAATAACGTAGAGGTAGAGAAGTGGTTTGATCCCGCATTTCAGGAATTCATAAACAAGGAATTAGCTTCTGTGGCTGCTAAACAATAATAATAATGGATAGTATGTGAGGTAGTTGTAGTTGTAGTTGTCTGCACATAATCTTGACCTTCATCCAATTGACCAGCCTATAGTCAGATCAGCTATTGAAGCAATGAATAGCAGGAATAAAAACAATGGTATGGATTGTTTTCCGATAAGCCTGAACTTACAGATGATGGAAATCCTTATGACTTTAGCGAATGGAGCGAAAGGGAGCTTTTTGGTTCTTCGATAGCTTATTTGGCTTCAATTGACAAAGTAGAGGATGGAGGACTGACGATTTATGGAAAGTTTCACTCGGATCAATGGGGAGATTTTAAGACCTTTATGAGATTTCATGTGGAAAATAACAAGATCACCAAATTGGAAGTGGGCCAAACTGAATAGTCACACTTCTCTTATATAATTAATAGAATAATATGATTAAAGGGAGTTTTTGCGGGCTGAAAAGCTAAAGATACCATCTGCTAAATAATACATGGAAAGTGACATTCAAGGATCTCAAGAAAAGAGTTACTTTAGAGGTAGCGCAAGAATCTAAAGCGCTTAAAGGATTACGCAATAAACCTTTCTGGATATGGAATGAACATAAACTAGAGGACATCAAAACAAATGGGGATTGCTGCTTTAACCATATGATTGGACTCCCTCAAAAGGATAGTGTTGATAAACCTCTATACGATTATGAGAAAATAATCTTTGACTTTCTAGTTATTCAAGATGGTAACAAACATCTTTGGATAAAGAAAGCAACTGGTTTAGGCGTATCTGAATTCATGCTTAGGTTTATGGCCTGGCTTTGCTTGAAAGATAATACACTATCAGGTTCACAGATGTGTATTGTTACAGGCCCTAGAATAGATTTGGCAATTGCTCTAATTGATAGGATGAAAAAGCTGTTTGCAACTAGCCGTGGTATTGCGCACTTTATGAAATGCTGATGATTCAATTAGGCGTTTATAGCGATTTTATAATCTTTTTATCTATTTTACACGCTTGAATATTTTTGGTACTAATGATATGAATGATAATAAAAGGAAAAGAATTGCTCTGGTGACAGGAGGTAATCGTGGGCTTGGATATGAGACCTGCAGACAACTGGCCCAGTTAGGTCTAACAGTTCTACTTGGGGCTCGTGATTTGACTAAAGGCAAATCAGCAGCTTATCAATTGAATGAAAAGGAGGGTCTTGATGTAATGTTTTATCAGCTTGACGTATCAGATACGAACAGTATTTCCAATGTAGTCAGAGAAATAGATCAACGTTTTGGATGTTTGGATGTGTTAATCAATAATGCAGCCATTCTTTATGATACATGGCAAAACACTGTGGATGCAGATTTGGAAGTTGTAAACGATGCATTAAGGACAAATCTTTTTGGACCTTGGAGACTATCACAAGCATTTATTCCCATGATGAAGGCAAATAAATATGGACGCATAGTTAATGTCTCGAGCCTTGGAGGTTCACTACAGTACACGAATTATGGTGGAACACCAGCTTATAGTATTTCAAAAGCAGCATTAAATATGCTTACAAGGAAGCTTGCAGCAGAGCTTGTAAATACTGGCATATTGGTGAATTCTGTTGATCCTGGATGGGTGGCTACTGATATGGGTGGTCATGGAGGACGTCCAGTACAGGAAGGAGCAAAAGGAATAGTTTGGGCTGCAATACTGCCTGACAACGGTCCAAGCGGAGGATTTTTTTATGACGGTAAAGCCGTACCATGGTAGTAGTTGATAAAAACTGTAAGCAGTTAATGAAAATAAAAGAAGAGGTAGAGATAAACAATGAATAAGACATGTGATGACTAAGTATAAAGATGTCATACCATTTACAGAAGAGATCGTATCTTTGGGTATTGATTTGCATCAACTGATAGCGGTTGATGTTGGAATAAAAGAAGCAGCAAAGCTGTATAACATGTCTTTTTACAATTCCACCATGCGGCTGATTGACGATATAAAATCGTATAACAAGATAAATGGGCCTAAGAGGGAAGTGGATAGATTATCGCTGCAAAAATATGCACTTGATCAAGCCTGGTCAGGTCAAAGCCAATCTTTTATTGCTTTAGCCAAGCTAAAAAGTTATGGAATAACTGAGGATAGGATAATAGAGCTAAGTAACTTATTGGCGAACAATGGATACAAAGATATGAAATCTAGCAGTTGAATTGAAAAACATGTGCTGCCCCGAATTTTAACCCTACGTCTCTCATAGCACTTTATTCTTCCTCATCAAATAACCGCTTGTGTTCTTCCATCATACATCTATTATATACAACATCTATACCATTTTGTTTTGCTTTCCTTTCTGCTTCTTCATTATATATTCCAAGTTGCATCCAAAATACTTTAATTCCATCTTTTTTCTTAAGTATGTCATCTACAACTGCGGGTATATCTTCTGACTTTCTAAATACATCGACAATATCTACCCTTTCCCGGATATCTGCAATACTTGGATAGCACTTTCTCCCAAGAACTTCAGTTAGCGTGGGATTTACTGGAATAACATTGTAGCTATGTTCAATAAGATATTTGGGTACTTGATTAGATGGCTTTTCTTCATTCTTTGACATACCTACTACTGCAATATTTTTTAACTGATAGAATTTCTTTATTTGAGAATCTGAATGCGAATCTAAGTCCATCTTCTTACTGATTATTCTCTCACTTATCATCTATCTACATTTGCATTTCTTAATCTTTCACAAAATTATATTTCTATTCCATTTGTTTTTCATATGGTGTCACCTCTACAATCAAGCCATCGCTCCATCCATATTTTGTACGCATAAGATTAGATACTTCTTCTGCCAATTTAGGCTCACTGTGTTTATCAACTATTCGTGCATTACCTTCAAATAACGTGGACTTTACAGTAAACATAACTCTTGTATTATACATGATATTTTGAACCCAATGAGCCTTTTCTTTACGTTCTGATACCACATAATATTTATCAGCATAGGACACGAACCATATTTCTATTTCGTGTTGTCTTCCTGTTTTCCATCCTTTTGTAGTCAAATACAGAAACAGTTGTCCTTGTTCGATGGTCACTTCAATAGCATCTACTAATATCTATAAATGTGAAAATTGATATCACTTTAGAGTGAGATTAGATAATCTTCAAATTAATTCTTTCCTGTAGCGAGTACTGATCTAAATCGCACCTTACCATCCAACATTTTCTCATATACTTCTTCTGCATCCTCAAGAGGAAAGATTTCATTCATAGACCTTACCCCGGAAAGCGCACTAAATGTAAGTGTATCTTGGGAATTAATAGACGACCCACTATACCATCCCATTACCGATTGATGTACTGATATGAATTGATTGACAGGTACTTGAAGTGGCTCATCAGAAGCACCAATGATCATCAGCTTTCCATTTGGGCCCATACCACCAAGAACTGCATTCATTGCTTTAGCACTTGGGACAGTTCCAAGAATAACCTTGGCTCCCCCGATCTTTGCAAGTTCTTCAGCAGCATTGTTGGATTGGCTATCAATGTAATGTATTGCACCAAGTTTTCTAGCCATCTCCTCTTTGTCCTTTCCCCTTGCGATAGCAATAGTGTTAAAACCCATTTTAGCTGCAAACTGAATAGCTAGATGGCCAAGTCCACCTATTGCAAGGATAGCAACTGCATCTCCAGCCTGTGCACCACTATTTCGAAGAGCATTAAACGTTGTTACACCTGCACACATAAGTGGCGCTGCTTCTGCAGCTGAAAGTTGATCAGGAATAACTGCAAGCGCTCTGGAAGATGCAATCATATAGTCTGCATAACCGCCGTCATAAGTAAAGCCAGTAATTTGTGCATAACGACATGCAAAGAATTCTCCTCGTCTGCAAAATTCGCAGTTACCACATTGGCCACCATGCCAGCCTATATGATGTTAGTTCTTATGTATCTCTCTGGTTAGCTTTAATCTTATAGCGCGACAACAAACCATAACCCAACAAAAAATTGGATAAGGAGGCTACATTTACTAACTATTATCCTGCAATCTAGGCGCTTTACTATAGTGGGATCACAATGGTAAACTAAATGAAAATGCTGCGCCTCCTTTGCCATCGCTATTATTTTCAGCCCATATCTTACCGCCATGGGCCTCTATAATGCTTTTGGAAATAAAGAGACCCAAACCTGTACCTCCTGTTTCTGACTTGGAAGCAAATTTTGTAAATAGCTTTGGTAATATTTCAGGATCGATGCCTTGACCATTATCCTTTACACTGACAATGGCCTGCCCATCTTTGCTTTCAACCGATACAGAGATAGTTCCTTCATTTGTAAATTTAAGAGCATTATTAAGTAGGTTATCGATTACTTGAGCTATCCTTCCTTTATCTGCTTCCACAGGGATAATATTGTCACTACCTTGAATTGGAAGCTGGTTATGCAGTTGTTCCTGTACTTCTCTTCCTTTTTCTCCTTTTTGCTCTGTCTCTTCTTTTCTATCAAATCCATATGCCAGTCTTATATTCCTCTTAGAGTTTTTGATCTGATTTCTATAGTCATCAATAGTACAAGATATCACTTCATTTAGATCAAAGCGTTGTTTGTTAAGGTTCATTAAGCCACTTTCTATTCTTGTAACATCTAATATGTCTTGAGAAAGTCTCTGCAGTCTTTTTGCACTCCTGAATATGGTATGTATTAGCTCGCGGCTCTCATCATCCCTTATTCTATGCAAAAGTGAATCAGATAATGAAATAATTGGCTGTATAGGAGTACGTAGCTCATGTGCGGCCACATTAACAAATTCTTGTTGAGCTTTATCACGCATCTTTAGCTGCTCATTTGACACTGACAACTGCTTATTTGCAGTTTCAAGTTCCATTGTTCTCCTCTTGACTTCGCTATCCAATGTACTGCTCCATCTGATAAGAAATATAACAAGCAACACAATTGCAGCAGTCATTCCAACCAAAAGCGAAAACATCTCCATTCTTTCAGTTGACATGGTTTTGTCCATCTGCGAATATATTACAGACATAGGAGTTATAATAAAAACAAAATACGTTGATTGTCCATCCAATAATATAGGAAAGCCGGTGTTCAATCTATCACCATTTTTAAAGTTATAAACTGCAAAATTTGGTTTGCCTTCCATGACTGTTCGAATAAGGCCATTTAGGATATTGTTGTGACCAGTAACTTGCTGAGTATAACTTCCAAAAAACGGAGTCCCTACAAATGATTTTACTGGATGGATCAGCTGATCTGAGTCCCTATCGAGAACAGCTAGATATTGAGATTTAATATCAAAAATATTGCCATAGTGTTCGAAAAGTTGTACTGTAGGTACAGAAAAGCCTACCAAACCATGGTACTCTCCAGTTTCTCTATTTATAATAGGATAAGATACTGCTACTCTGTATCTGCCGTCCAGAGCATTATATCCATTGGAAAATACAGGTTTATGAGTAAAAGTAATCTCTTGTATCCAGCTAATACCTGACACGTTAGTACCTATAAAGCTCTTCTGTCCTTGTAATTCTATGTCTGTCATTACAATGCAGTTTTTATTTATGATAAAAAATCTGTCTGATGTAGTAACGTTATTTATTTGGGCATAAATTTCCTGTGATAATTTTTTTGTTTTATCGCTAGACAGGTCACCTTGCTGCAGATATGTTGAATCTGCTAATCCTTGCAGCTTGGCCATCATAAAGCTCATATCCGAGCTAATGCGTTGTGAAAGTGCCTGTGTTGATCGCATTTGAAGAGCTTTTTGCTGTTCAAAAATGCCATTTCTGGTATTTGTTTCATTAGTGCTTTGAAGATAAAAGAATAGACTATACGAGATAACAATAATTAAAACTATAGAAACGGTTGCCAATATCTTTGCTTTTCCCTTTAATGGGTTCATGTACTTGTTCTTGGCCTGCAAGCATACTAAATCCAGCTCTGGTTTTTAAACTTGAAGGAGTATTGTTAGCAGCGCTATATTGATGTTGTTAATATCCTTATCACACCTGCTAGCTACCGATTGTCTCATTATCCGATAAAGCTAAAAATCTGATATGCGTAATATTTACGAAGGAAAAATCTGAACTTTGAGCACAAAATCTGACCAATTAGAATGGCGTAGGACAAAGGTTATTGAAATGAGAGCCAGAGGATTAAGTTACCAGGAAATAGCTCGCGAGCTACAAGTATCAAAGGCTTCCATCGTTTCTGATGTGCAATATCTACGTGAGCAGGCTAAAGGAACTATCAAAGAATACACTACAGAGTACTTACCAGAACAATACCAAGGTATGTCTTACAGCGTTAGACGAAATAATCAAGCGTGCATTTGAAATACTTTAGACATCAGATGATAACAGAGAGAAGCTGCAGGCAATGGAACTATTCAAAGATACACATCTGGTGAAGCTAGAGCTACTGTCGAATGCTACAACCATTGATAGTGCCTTGAATTATATTAAAAGTAAGCAGCAAGAACAACACAAAAGACTAGCATCAGATCCAAACAGTAATGAAGATAATAACAATGGAAAAGGCCAGCTAACTACAGGTAGACAAACAGTATTCTAGTTTCGGCTAATCTAACTTTAAATTACATTCTGATCATTTTTGATCCATGATTTAGATATGAAAATAACACGTGAACGACTTTTCCTAATTGCATTGATAGCAACAACAATATTGGCTATTGTAGTGGCTCCATTCATGGTACATTGAGTTGAAGGAAAAATTCTGAACGGCCATTTTTGAAAAGATAACATAGTTACGTCAAACATAAGTACAATCAGTCAAGGCAGCAGGAAGTAGATCTGTGATGCATGACAAATTAGATATACCGTTAGTAGTAGTAGCAACATTGGCCATACTCTTGGTCTCAAGTACAGTCGTAGTAATGATATCTCAAGCTCATGCGCGCGGCCCATGCGGAAATAATCCTAATTGTCCTCCGTAATTACCATAGCTATAGTATTTACAATTGTTCTTTATCCGCTATTACCAACTTTGGCTCATAGTCAACAGCAGTCAGCATTTGCATATCAAACAACAATACCAGGACATAATAATAACAACCTCTCTGGCGGCAGCAGCAATAGTACTGATAAAGTAGTCATTTTAAATTTTTATGATGATGACAAAGACCAATTCACAAATGCCAAACCAATACTAGACAAATATGGATTTAAGGGTACTTTCTTTATAGTTTGCAACTGGGCGATTTCAGACAATTCGATTTTGACTTGGCAAAATATAAGTAAATTGTATTCACGTATGAGCTGGCAAGATATAACTCAACTGTACAGAGATGGACATGATATAGAATCCCATTCTACTAGACACAAAGTTCTAAACAAACTGTCGACGGATGGTTTAGATTATGAGGTCAGTCAATCAAAACAATGTCTCCACGATCGTATTGGGATTTATCCTACTGTATTTTCTCCTCCGCACAATAAAGGATCGGATAATGCAACTGTAATCAAGGCAATTGCAAAATACTATAACCTTTCTATAGGAGGTTTCGTTACTGACTTGATGTTCCTCCATTGCTATGGCTGGATGCGTCAGCAGCAGCTAAACACTGGCATACCCTGGCTACAACCGCAGCAACTATCTGTTTTCAGAACAAATCAAACTGATTGTAGGACTTATTCTAATGACGGCTCGTTAAACTATGCTAGTAAATATCGTATCAAAGAAAGAACCCATAATGCATTAGATACGCGCTACTTACACAACGATACTCAAGTATTTGAACAATTTGTTGAACTAGTAGACAGCCAGACTAATTACAACAAAAACGGTACAATAAATGCAATTCCCATTATAGGATATCATGATATAGATAACAAGAAAACAATTACTAGTACTAATGTGAGTTTATTTGATGCAGAAATGAAATACCTGCATGATAACGGATATAAAGTCTTGACTATGTCCGATCTTGGATATGATGAAAATAGCAACTATTTGTGTATAAAGAGTACAAATCAGTGAGGTCGCCAATGGTTACACTGGCACCGCCAGCAAATAACTAATTCAACCAGATTTTGATACTTCGCACACAAGCTAGCTGCTGGAACAGCAAATCAAATAGAATGGAGAAGAGATAAGGTGCAAGAGCTTTGCAGCAAAGGATACAGTCAAA
>JBJMFM010000015.1:0-11642 GCA_045808425.1 Nitrososphaeraceae archaeon
CACATGCATTTGAGAAACATTTTTGGGATTACATAAAAAAGGCGTTATCTGGCGTAGGAAAAGGTGACGCAACAATGTCTGAACCTGTGACAGTGACCCCTTAACCTCTATATTTTCGATTTAAAAAATATCAAGACTGCAAACGTATGTCACACGTTGGGTTTGAACCCTGTTTTTGTTGCATTAATTTTAGTTTCATATGAATATAGTATGATACAGCATAAATATATGAGATTTATAATATAGTATGATATAGAGAATATGAAAAACTCAATATGTCAAAATTTAGGTTTATAGGGCGAATTAGTAAGATGATGAAGATAAGAAAGCTAAAGTGAATACGGTTATCTGGATTCCAAGAGAATTTCATAATGAAATTGAAAGGTTCGAAGCTAAGCAGATTCGTATTATGATAGATGATGAGATATAATGACTAGTCTACAACAACAAGAACCTAAAGCCAGACCTGAATTTGGCAAAATTTTCCTTAATACTTCTACAGCAAAAAACACTCTAGTCAATGACATATCGATATATTTAGACTTGAGCCTTGAATCAGAACATCAATTTAAGGAACGTGCTAAGAAAAATGCCTATGCAAAGAGAGAAAGGTATGAAACCTTCATAGCAATTCATAACGCTAAGACTTTAGGCACTAAACAGATTGAAGAGCTAGAAAGCAAGTTTAACCACAAGTTACATATCTGGTTTAATTTATACAATGAACACGATGTACAAGGATATGATTACCTGAGTGGGTCATGGGAACTAAACAACGACACACTAGAAAATCTGAATGCTAATCATCATGAAGATCAAATAAAGTTAGTAGTTGGCGATGATGGATTTTTTGATATAATTTGGATCGAGTATGATACTAACACCAAAGAAGAAAAAGAGATCAGTAGATTGTCTTTAAATTCAAAGCATGTAACGCATTATGAAACAAATACATATTGAGTGCGCAAATGATTAGATTAGATTAGATTAAAATCGGCGTTTAAATAGAACGGTATTTTATAAGTTCATTTTATCCTTTAGTTGCGTTTTTTATATAATAGATTGGCTTGGTATACTAGGAATATCCTAGAATGGAACTTCTTTTATAATAATTCATGTGATATGTTATCTGCAATAAAATATGAAAATCGCATTGAAGGTTCCTAAAATATGCAGTCTTTTATCTGCAGTCTTTATAATAACAATCTCTATGCTAGGAGCACAGCAAATGCCGCATCAGGCTATATCTCAAGTACAAGCAATAAGCAATAATAGCAATAACAACACCATCGCTTCTTCTTCTGCAACATTGGCTCCGTCATCTAACAACAACAATACTGTTTCATCAAACTCATCAATATCTATTCAACTCTCAAAGGGATATGTAAACGGAAAGATTGCATTCTTTATAGCAACTGATGCATCAGATAACCAAATTGCCTTGTCTATAACAAATAATACTGGTTTTAAGGTAAATTACGCTCCAAATTTAGCATTGACTCCAGAGTCTGCTCGTCAGCAAGGCTATGTTTTCATTAATGGGATCAAGACAAGTGAGTCCCCTATGGGATTTCAACTAGGCGTTGCAAGTGCATTGCCTGGGGAAAATGGATACAGTCCATTAAATCAAGTAAACTTTGTAAAGTGGAATGCTAATACTACTCCAAGAATATTGAAGTCGGCAGCCGAAATAATGACTGCTGAGAGTAATGGAGAATTGATTGTAGCTAAGACAAATATTGTTATAAACAGCCCAGCGGTTGCCCAGAGGAGTTTGGCAAAGTAATACTATCCAATACGCATAGGATACTGTCTACCGGAGCTTGATGTTTAGCTTCTACTTATGTTTTTATTTCCATCCTTGATGCTATTAATCCTAGCAATAATTTGACTTGTCTATTCGTCAAAAAAATCCTACCTTATTTTAAAAAGTAAAACCTAGAGATTCTATACTCTTCTGCACGCAATATCTGTACTATTCCGTCTACAAATTGCATACAACTATAGCTACTATATGATAAGCCAATGACATTATTAAAGCAGCACTCTCCAGTTGTTCTTATGTCTTCTTGTCTAGGTTGCTTCTTGTCCCATAACCGGAATGGTTTATTGTATAGTATTTAGGTCAACCGGGTTGTTGCTGTGATGCTTCTACTAGACTAACTCTTTTTCACGTGTTTGAATGTCACTTTACATATAGTGTGATAGTAACTAATCTTTATCTTTTAACAAATTCTTTATCAGGAATTTTCCAACTCCGACTGGTGAAATTACCATTCTCATCTCATCATTCAATCAATTTATAATGACGCAAACAGCACAATATCGTGACATAAATGTCGCTACATTTATATGACAATTGCAAATGAATTAAAATTTAGATTGTGAAATTCAAAGCAATACATATATTATTATTAGTTAGTTCCTTTGTAGCAGCGGTACTTTCTCTCTCTGTTCTTAATGGGAATACCATGTACATACAGCTTATCCATTTATTACAACAACCGGCTTCATCAGAAGGTAGTATAGCAGTATTAGCAGCAGCCGCCGCCCAATCACAGCCATCAAATAATTCGAATATGACATCATCACTATCCACGTCTTCTTCTACCTCCTCATCATCACTACCAGATGTTTTCCAAAAAGTAGAAAACTCTGTTGTGCAAATAACAAGTACAAAGTCCAATCCCAATGAGGTAATAATCTTAAATGGTGTACCACAGACAGGGAGAAGAAGTACAGCATTAGGTTCCGGATTTGTATATGATAATCAGGGCCACATAGTTACTAATTATCATGTTATTGATGGTGCATCGAGAGCAGATGTTACATTTACAGATGGAAACACATATTCTGCAAATGTTGTAGGAAAAGATCCTAATTCAGACGTAGTTATACTACAAATAACAAGTAACTTTTCAGAAGAGAAAGTTGTACCGCTTCCTCTTGCAAACTCTTCTGCTGTTAGACCTGGAGAGCAAGTGATAGCTATTGGCAACCCATTTGGTCTTAGTGGAACTATAACAACAGGTATTGTAAGTGCAAAAGGAAGATTGTTGCCAAATCCTGATACTGGATTTTCTATACCAAATATGATTCAAACAGACACTGCAATTAATCCTGGAAATTCAGGCGGGCCTTTGCTTAATACAAAAGGTGAAGCTATAGGAATGAATACCGCCATATTTTCTAGAACAGGCTCCTACTCTGGAGTAGGATTTGCAATTCCATCAAACACAATTGCTAAAGAAGTACCATTGCTGATAAAAAATGGTAGTTATGCTCATCCATGGCTTGGAATCTCAGGTGGTAAAATAACTCCTGATTCGATAAGAGCTATGGGTTTACCTGCAAACTATAAAGGAGTAATAGTAGGCTCTATCCAGCCGGGTAGTCCAGCTGAAAAATCTGGTCTCAAAGGGTTAACTCAGGACGATAATAATAATAATAATGGTGGTGGTGATGCAGCACCACAGACGGGTGACATAATAACTGCAGTAGATGGACATCCTACAAGACAAATTGATGATATAATAAATTATATTGAATCACAAAAGAATATAGGAGATAATATCAAGCTTACAGTAAATAGAAACGGACAGATAATGGATCTAACAGCGACTTTACAAGCTAGACCAAACACAATTTCACAAACACAGCAGCAACAACAGCAACAACCTCCTGGATTAGGTCCTATACCTGAATTACCACAGATTCCAGGATTTCCACGTCTTCCTCCACTGCTACCACCATTACTCCCCTAAGATCTCTTTATTTTGCAACTTGTGGGGATGATTTGCCATAACAAAAAATGAAAATACCTACGATTTACAATACCTAAGAAAATAGATCTTTTCCAATATCATTACACTGCTATAACGCTCGATTGCCCTTCTAATAAACCGGCTTCTCGATATGTCGATGCGCGCCTTGTCGATTTTAGAAATCATCTTGAGCATAATACCTTCAATGACTGAGTTGTTAAATCATAGATGATAATACAATTAAGGAAGAAATTAATTATTGAGACGTGGAGTTAATTTCCAAGGATATTCACAAAGACAGATTGCTACAATGCTTCAGATTGCAAAGATTGCAAACTATGACTACTTAAAATCAAGAGTTAAAATCAATTACATGTGGTAGAAACAGACAGGTCAAAATGCTAGAGTCAGGCTTCTTTGAGAATCAGGTTTGCGGTGCATCATTGCATTAAAGCTAAAAGAAAAGCAACAAATCAATATATAATAAAGCAATACACAAATCCAAAGATGATAGGTCACAAAAACAGATTTGAATTTCTTGTGATTTTAGTGGCAATTGCTTTGCTAGCCGTTGCGACAATAAATAATATATCTTCAACTAAAAGTGAAGGTAGTCATGATACTATCACTATTATTATTAACTATGCTCGTGCTCAGACAGAAGTAAAAGTGTCCATAGTGCCAGGTGCTTCTACGCTAGGCGAAAAAGGATTCTCTCCTAATCCTGTTAATATAAAGGTTGGAGATACTGTAACTTGGGTAAATGATGATACAGTATTTCATACAGTAACATACAGACCTTTTTATGGCGGCGAAACTGGAAAGCTCTTTGATTCAGGATTATCAGGACCTAATGCCTTGACTACAAAGGGTAAAACTTTTTCTCATAAATTCACAGAAAAAGGACAATATCCTTACTTCTGTCAGTTGCATCCTATGATGGTCGGAAAGATAAGTGTATCATGATATAAAGATATTTTTATTTTATTTTACCCATTTTCCTAACCGATCTAAGTAATATTGTATCGTTCCAAGTGCATCTATAATTCTCTTTTAAGAAGTAACTTTTAACAAGAAGCAAACATAAACAAGAAAAAGAAAAGGGCTTGATCTGTAACACTCAACTTAAATGGTCTGCATTTATTTGATAGTGAATAACATTACTCCAAAACAAAATGTCGTATACAACAGCAAAACAAAAAAAGTTTAGTTGGTTTGGTTTGATCTTGTTTTCTGAATGTAGCAGTAGTTTTATTTCACATGAATTCGATAAAGCTAGGCTCCGCCACCAGTCATATTGCCGCCAGATGCGCCACCAGTCACGTTGGGAGTTACTTTTCCTCCAATCTCACCTTGTGGGAGGGCGATTGTACGTATTCTAAGAACTACATTTCCATCAATCATAGCCTTTATCAAATCGGATATGTGTTTTCCTTTGAAATCACTTAAAAAGTTAGAATCACCAAAGCTTCCTTGAGTTAATACACCATCTATTTTTCCTGTTGGACCAGATTTGACTGCATCATACAGCAACAGTATATCACGAGTTCGACCGCCTTGAGTATATTCTAAAGATACAGATGTAACTCCATTTAAGTTATGGGCATTTACAAGATATGCCATTTTAGATCCTTGGCTTGTTACGTTAAAAGAGGCCTGACCTGAGGCATTTGTATTTGTAGGAGGGAAGACACCCTTGCCTGACAGATTAGCAACGAAATTTCCTTGGGTGCTTTGCGTTTGTGGCTGTTGTGCATATGCGGCAATACCGATTGTGCTTGGAATTATACATTCAAGAGCTAATGCTCCTATAAGAGCAGCCAGTACATACTTCGTGTTAACATTCATTTGCTTAGTAATAGATGTCGCTTAATATATGAGCATTCCTATGCGTATAGTGGTTTTCTTGTTACTACATTGTATTTCAAAGCTCAAGTCTGATTAAATGATTTTTTAGGTCCCAAGTTCTTCTTCTTGTGCTGCTCTATTGAACATGGACCGATTGCAGCGAATATGCAGTATTCGCACCGTTTTGACTTTGCAACATTTCTACTATAATTATAAATACAGGCATCATAGATTTATTCTAATTTGTCCTCAATGGTGCCTCCAGAGCAAATTTCGTTTAATGCCTGGAAAACTATTCTAATATTATCCGGTACTATAGTAATATTTCTCTATCTTAATACTGCCATGTCACCGGCTCTTCCTAGCATCCAAAAAGATTTTGACGTCTCTTCATCAGTTGCCTCCTGGGTAATGACAGCATACATGGTTTGTGGAGCTGTCATGACTGTGATAATGGGAAGGTTATCAGACATTGTCGGAGCCAAGAAAATGCTAATGATAATGATGATATGTTTTACCGTTGGAACTATCTTGGCACCCTTTTCTCCTAACATATCTACTCTTCTTGCCTTTAGGGTACTTCAAGGAATAGCAGTGGCTAGTACTCCTATTTCAACTAAGTTAATAAGAGATCAAGTCCCAAGAACCAAATTCCCTATCGGCATGAGCATATATCTTGCTGCCTATTCTGGTGGCATGGCGCTGGGTGCAGTCCTAGGACCTGTTGTAGCTGCAGGCGCAGGATGGCAGGGTAATTTCTATATGATTGCTCCTATTGCAGTAGTTTTGTTATTTGTAAGCTGGAAGTTCATTCATGCGGATGAAAGTAAGAAGGTCCATGAGCACGAATATGTTGAGAAAGAAGCTCAAAGTGATATCTCTACTACTACGAAGGCTAAAAAGCGCCGTCTTGACTTTATGGGTATTGTAACGCTGACTGTGACACTAGTTAGTTTTCTTGTAGCAATAACGTTTAGTGGATCGATTGCCACTAATTTAATGGCCTTTGTAACCCCTCTCGTGATTGGAGTTATTTTCCTTGTACTTTTCTTAATTGTGGAAAAAAGAGTGAAGCCTCCACTAGTTAACTTGAAGTTGGTTTTTCATCCAGTTATTTTTACTGGAAACATCTCGATGTTGATGTTTGGTATATTGCAGTATTTCGTTATTACAGGCATACCGCAGTTAGGAGCTTCACCTCCCCCATCTGGGTTAGGATTAGACCCGATTCACACTGGACTTCTACAGTTGGCTTTTGGTCTATCAATGATGATCTTTGGGCCAGTTTTCGGATTGATGGTAGCAAAAAGAAAGGGACTCAATATAAAGTTGTTGGTACCTGGTGTAGGAATTACTGCTATTTCATTTTTGTTGCTTTTGTTATTCCACTCTACATCACAAGGCATTAATGGAAGCCTCTTTATTTTTGGTATGGCTGGAGCGCTTTTACCACAAACAATAATCAACACGATCATTGCGTTTACCCCAAGAGAATATACTGGAATTTCTTCAGCTATCACAAATATGATGAGAATTGTAGGAGGTGCAATAGGCCCAGTCATCACAACTGTAATTCTAGCATCTGCTACGATCTCTATTACTGTTGATAATGTTGAGAAAAGCTATCCAGATCCGGTGACATATAACATTCTTTTTGGACTTGGGCTTGCAATGACAATTGCATGTGTAGTCCTAGGTTTCAGAATGAAACACCTTGCTATCATGAGGAAGCCTTTAACAGCTGAAGGTATAACATGAGAGAACAATTTCTTTTGCTTAACACAACATAGGCATCTGAAGTTATCATATAGTCCTAGCAACAAGAATAACGGCGCAGGTAGTAGTAAAATCTGATAACTCAATCCTAGGCTCAGAGGTCTCATAACTCCATTCCATCGTGCAATGGCGAACATTGCTATTGGAGTCGCTTTAAGATCCATATCAACTGAAGCGGACAGCAAAGGCGCAATGTACTTTCTAACAAGTCAAGCACGTTTAGTTTCTGTGCTTCGCATGTACTGGTCGAGTTTCAAAGTAATACCTAATCACATGACAAATTCTTTTGGATCTTATTTAGATGTATACATAAAGCAATAACAGATCTTTAAACTTATTAAGCTCACCTAGAAGATAAAAGGATGTAATAAATTGCAAACGTTACAATCTCCTCCTCCTTGGCTTAGAATGCTTCAAATAGTTTTGGGAGGACTATGCGTAATATTATCCGTGGCTATTTTGGCGTATATTGGTCCTGCAATATTGATAACTATTTTGATCCTTTCATTCATTTTGCTAGCTGTTGGAATTGAGAGAGTAGCTGTTGGGATAGCATTGCGCCGCTCTTCTAGACGATCTAGTATAACTAATATTGTACTTGGTCTGGCAGTAGTAGCTTTTTCTATTGTACTTATGCAATTCCCGATATTTACATCAGCAGTTCTCGTTATTCTGGCTGCTGTGGCCCTGCTTTTGAGTGGTATAGCTAGGATAATGCACGGTATCTCAAGTGAAAGAACACGTTCATCTAGGGCATTTCTTATGGGTGTGGGAGTCATAAGTATTGCAGTATCTATTCTAGTAATAGCACATCCAATTTCGTTTGGATTGGTTCTATTTGGTATTTTTATTTCTATTGCATTTCTAATAAGCGGAATTGAGATGATGGCTTTAGGAATATCTGGTCGACAAGAATACTTAGCGCCAACTACTGACACACAATAGCAGCAACTGCACAGAATGTAAATAAAAAATGTGCTTGATGCTAATGCATAAAAAATCGTCCTCTAAAATTATATCAATTACAATACATCATGATCACATTCTTTTTTGTTAAATAAAGGTTGAGGGATCATAGAATTATAGAATAGTTTGCTTATGAGTATTCACAAAGGAGCAGATGTCTTACCAAGACAAATGAGTATAAGTCGATACAGCACAAGCAAAGCTATAGTAAAGGAATACCTATTCTAAACAGCTACACACATAGTGACTTCTCTTTATTCATAAAATGAATATATTCTGATAAGCTACTATATATCGAAAAGTTGGAAAATGGCATACTATATCATTATCACCCGTGTCCTGTGCTATGTGTTATAAATTGCTATATCTGTCCAATTGGACGGCATGTACGCCCTTAAATCTTGCGAGAATCTTTTAAGAATTATATTTAACAGTTGCAGCTCAAAATTTTGAAAGTAGCTTGGAGAAAACGATCAAGTGTCTGAGTGCATCAGCTTTAAGTCTCATTTGTTGTGTCTGCTTATCCATTCTGTGTATTGATGTAAATGCTCAATCAAATGCTACACTAACTTCGGACAAGATGTCGATTGTTTTGCGTGAACAGGGACAGAGTATTTCCGAAATCAAAAATCTTCAGATGAAAATGCTTAATCAGTTTGCAACTTCGGCTAATCGAGCGTCTACCCAAGGTGCATTTGTTGCCCTTTCTGTATTCTTTCTCGGCATCGCCTTGGTTCTGTTTGGACTTAGGCTGACCACCAGGGCAGCAAAGTTAGTAGGCAATTATTTTAATTTGATGATGTGGGCATTAACATTACCAGTTCTTGCCCTGGTAGCAGTCTATCAGGTCGGAATATTAATCGGAAATCCGATAGCAATATACAAGCAAGATGAACCATTCTTCTTTATCTCGCTTCTTCTCCTAATTCCTATCGGAATTGTTTTATTCCTATTGGTCTTTCAGAAGAGGATTATCGCCCATTTGAATGCCAGTACATCCCATCATGAAAAAAATTGATAGATGAAAACGTGGACCAATTCATTAATGTATTCGGCTATCTGCTTCTGACTCCGATTAGTACTATATATAATACACGTTCTATACTTGCATTGTTTTTGTGAGTGGGCTGGCTGACTATCACACAAAAGATGCAGAATATCATAAACTATATCACACGTATGACAATGGAATTGCCTAATATTCATATTTTATACTTAATGATGTTGTCGACACCATCATCGTGATAATTTTTTCTTGTTGCTATTACATGTGAGAGAGCCTCATCTTCAAGTCATATGAGATTTCTCGCGAATACCCACTGACTTTAGGTTGTATTTAGGAAGAAGAGTTGTTTTCATTCCAATGATTGTGCAATCACATGCTACATAGAAACACGATAACGGAACTGTATACTTTTTGAATTTATGGTATCCCGCCAAGTGACAAACAGGCAATGAGTTTCTTTCATATACCCTTATTTTCTTCTCTTCCCATTCTTACATTAAGTTTATCTTATATTAAGTAACAAATAGGAGTTAAACGAAAGTATTATTGATACAAAAACCATAGAGAGCACTGTGGTAATGTTTCTGTTAACAAATTCACCCATTAATGTTTTGTTCCTTGATATAATCACAAGAGGAATCATTGGAAGTGGTATCATAAGACTCAGTATAACTTGACTGTATACTAAAATGTTAAGAGGATCAAGGCCCAAAAGTATTGCTATCGTGGTAGGGATAACGTTGACAAAACGAGTTATAAATCTCCTCAACCAAATGTTTACTTTCTTTCCCAACAACCCTTCCATTATAGCCTGACCTGCAAGCGTTCCAACAACTGATGATGCAATACCCGACGAGAGAAGAGTAACTAAGAAGACTACTCCAGCAGTCGCACCAAACAAAGGTACGAGAGTCTTGTAAGCGTCTGATATTGAAGCTACATTTGGATTAGTTGGATTAAATGCAGCAGCAGCCATAATCATTATAGCTGCATTAACCGTACCAGCAATTGTCAGCAAAACAATATTTTCTATTAAATGAAATTTGCGCATTTTCCTTCTTTCTTCCAGGGACTTATTTTGTGCCTTATTTTTGGTTAGCCAAGAATGGACAAAAAGTGCATGAGGCATGACAGTAGCTCCTATTACTCCTACAGCAAGAAGTATAGCATTATTACCAGCAAGTGATGGAACAAATGAATGATATAAAATGGCAGAAGGGTCTGGCTTTACGATGAATATTTCGTATAGATACCCAAAACTTATTACTGATACAAAGAGCGCGAATAGTCTTTCAATAATGTGAAATCGTCCTTGTGTTGCCAGTGTCAAAATTATAATTACATCCAATGCTCCAAATATAGCTGCATAGATCATGGGTATTCCAAACAACAAATTAAGAGCTATAACTGTGCCCAAATATTCAGCCAAGTCTGTAGCAGCAGCTGCTGCCTCAGCAGCTAGCCAATAAGGGATAATATACATTTTCTTTTTGAGTTTCTCTCTGATTACTTCTGGTAGAGATAACCCTGTCGCTATGCCAATCTTTCCAGATAAGTATTGGAGTAGCATAGCCATACCGCTTGAGAGCCAAACAACCCAAAGAAGGTCATAGTTAAGAGAAGCCCCTGCTTGGATATCCGTGCCATAATTTCCAGGGTCCATATAAGCCATGCTTACGAGAAGGGCGGGTCCTGTGTAAAGAATAAGCTTGACTACAGAGTCTTTCCTCTCCAAGAGACGCTTAGGGTCAAGCATTAACTTGGTATAAATGAACCTAGCCACACTTATAAAAGTTAGCCTTGGCTAAAAAGACTAGCAAAACCTAAATAGAGCAAATGTATAATGTCTAAGGCAAGGGATATTGTTAAAGATATCAAAAGCCGATCCAAGCATCAGCGAAAATCGTCTCAAATCCATTCGTAATACTCATGCCAAGAAAGATCAACCACAACAACAAGACCAACTACACACAGATAGGATGGAAGACTACTTGGAAGTTATTTATGAGCTCATACAGCAGAAAGGTTATGCTACAGCTGTAGATATTTCTGAATCTCTCAATGTAAGCTCTCCTAGCGTAACAAAGATGCTGCAGCGACTAGACGAAAGCAAATATCTACGCTATGAACGATATCGAGGGATCAGTCTTACACAAGAGGGTATTGCCATGGCAGAAAATATTCATGAGAAACACAGTTTATTGGTGGAATTTCTGAAAATGATAGGTGTCGATGAAAATATTGCAAACATTGATGCAGAGGGTATTGAACATCATCTTCAT
>JBJMFM010000016.1:0-9376 GCA_045808425.1 Nitrososphaeraceae archaeon
TACCATTAGGATCAATGAGTGTTTCTGCAACAGTAGAGTTGCCAACTAGTGTTTGAAATACTCCATCTAGGCCAATTTTTTTGAAAGTATTTTCTATTTCAATACCACATTGCATTGTGGCACTTGCTGGTTTTAATACTATAGTGTTACCAATAATCAATGAAGGAGCAGCAAACCTTAGTGCCTGCCAATAAGGATTATTCCAAGGCATTATACTGGCTATTGCCCCAAGTGGTTGAAATGATATTATGCTTTTTCTTGCATCTGTGTTAACAACTTCATCTTTAATAAAAATCTCGCCATTATCTGCAAAATACTCTATAACCCAAGCACATTTTTCTACCTCTGATTTGGATTCTTTTATTACCTTTCCCATTTCTGTTGTGGCAATCTTGGCAAGATTCTCCTTATTCTTTCTAAATTCATATGCAAAATCATGAAGAAAATCAATCCTTTTATTTATGTCTACCTTCCATTCTGCGAACTTATTTTTCGCTTTTCTTGTTATATCATTAATTTCCTCTTTGCTTATAATCTCATATTGATTTAGAACTTCCTCCGTGCTGGGATTTATTGTCTTTATTAGATTTTTGTCTTCTATTATACTTCTTGATTTCAAGGTTTGATCACTCCTCTGCCTGTGATTTTACCATCTTTTAGTTTAGAGAGTGCTTCTGTGGCTTGATCGAGCTTAAATCTTTCTGAAACAACAGGTTTAATTACTCCTCTCTTTGCCAATGATACCAACTCTACCATCTCACTAATACTTCCGGTATATGATCCGATTATCTTGTATGCTCTTGTTGGCATCGTAATTAAGTTAAGTTTCAGTTCACCACCAAAAAGTCCTACGAGCACAAGCTTTGCCCTTCTTCTTAACATTTGCATATCAGTTTCAACAGTTTTTGATGCATTAACAAAATCGATTATTGCATCGGCACCCATTTTATCAGTTAATTCCATAATAGCTTTTAGCGGATCCTGTTTCTTTGAATTTATAGTATTATCAGCACCATTCTTTTTTGCTATATCTAACTTCTGATCATCTAAATCCATTGCAATTATTTTAGCGCCTGAAATTGCCTTAGCTATTTGCATGGCCATTAAACCAAGTCCTCCTGCACCCACAATTACTACATTGTTATTAGGCTTTAGGTCAGTGTTCTTTATAGCCCCATATGCTGTAAGCGCAGAACAAGATAAGGTAGCGCTTGCATCTAAATCCATGTCCTCGTCTAATTTCACCAGATATTTGTAGTTAGGAACCAATACATAGTCTGCATATCCGCCATCTGTATAGATTCCCAAAGATCTTGGTTTATCACATAAATTTTCCTGACCTATTCTGCATGCAGGGCATAATCCTTCACCTATCCAAGGAAATACGATAACTCTTTCATTTTTATTAAATCCTTCAACTTCCTCTCCCATACTTTCCACGGTTCCAGCTATTTCATGACCGGGAGTAAGAGGATACTTTACTCCTCTATCTGTAGTCTTCAGAAATTGACCGCTTGGACCCTCGTATCCTCCTTCCCATAAATGAATATCGCTATGACAAACTCCTGACGAATTTACCTTAATAAGAACTTGTGATCCCTTAGGCTTTGGAGTTTCAAGATGTTGTATTTGTAAAGATTCTTTTGGTTTGACTATTTGCGCTGCATTCATGTATGTACGATAACAATATGACCAGAGATAAAAGAGCGATGCACTACTGTGTAATCGTTTGAACTTATATTATACATATCAGTGCATGGCAAAAGCTTTGAGTGTATTTGCGTTCCTGTGCAGTATTTATGCATTGACTTCCTTCATATTAGTAAAATATGAAAAATCCCACAACCATTAAAACAATAACTACATTTGCTACCAGCTGCGATAATAAGATATAGAAAAGTGGCGGATGCAATTTTTCAGAAGAGGGATATACGTATTTGGTGTATCCAACTTTTTTTAACTTTGTTACATTTTGAAACATAATATGTTTACATCAATGTCTATGGTAATCATGCAGCCATTAGCCAATCTAAAATGCTCCGCTATTGAAATAATGATTATCCTAAATAATGAACCAGGATTCTTGCACTCCCCACTTGAAAACCGTATAAATGATGCTAAAAAAAGGAGAAAAGACCTCAATTATTATCGAAATCTGAATAAAATATAGCTAGACAAGATAAAAATACATGAGTATCCTAAGAGAAGGATTAACACAAGGCGGCGCAGAATATCAAAATTCAACCAAGCATACATCTTTGCGTTTATCGGCAGTGGCTTACAATCATTCAAGGACATGTGAAATCACTTGCTAATAGGCTGGAATAGAAACAAGCTTTGATCGCGGTATAATACGAGGTATTATGAAGAAATTTGGAGGAGCAGCCTGATACATATGATAATGAAAAAAGACTGGAAACAACCAACAGAAGAAGATCTTCATCTTAAGACAGAAACTGTTCTTGTATTACAAGGTGGAGGTTCTCTAGGTGCATATGAATGCGGCGTTTACAAGTGCCTGTATGAAAATGGTATTAAATTTGACGTTCTGGCAGGCTCTTCTATTGGAGCTATAAATGCTTCGATAATATGTTCAGCTGAAAATGCAGGCAAAGATGTATCCAAAGTATTGCAGGATTTTTGGTTATGTTTAGCTGAAAATATAAGTCCGCCAAATCCACTCTTATTTTCATTTCCATTTATATCATCGGATAAAATGATGGCTATATGGTCTTCTATGTATTCCAGTTTTTTTGGTAACCCAAAAGCATTTTTGCCCAAATGGTTTATGCCTGATTCTCCAGACTATTTCTTACCATACAAATGGACTTATCTATATGATGTAACTCCACTAAAAAAGACTTTGAACCAATACATAGATTTTGATAAATTAAAGAAAATGAACATAAAGGATAATTCAAAAAATAATAATACATTAAGCCACCACCAGTGTAGACTTATTATAACTTCCACAGACATACAGAAGGGAGAACCTGTTATTTTTGATACTGCTCATATGGATATAGATGTAGATAATATAGTTGCATGCGTGGGATATCCATTCTATGGTATAAGGTGGAGCGAGAAAAATGGTAGACACTTATGGGATGGAAGTTTGCTTACCAACACTCCAATGCTGGAAGTAATAAGACGTTCACCGCAAACAGACAAGAAATTTTATATTGTGGATGTTTTTCCAAGGCAACAAAAAGAGCTTCCTTCGAATATGGTAGAAGTCTGGCATAGAGCAAGAGACATTATATTCATGGATAAAACAGACAAGAATATAGAGATGCTGAAAGTAAATGATAGATACGTTGATCTACTGAGAAAAATGTATCAAGTTATAAATATACAAAATGCTGTTATGTTAGATGGTAACATTAAAGCTAGACTCAAAGAAATAGAGCCCGAATACAATGTGCTTGTGAAGAGTATTGGAAGATCAATAAAAGAAGTTGTGCGTATAGGACGAAGAGAAACGCTTCATTATCTACTAGAAGATGCTGACTTTTCTATTCACAGAGTAAAGAAGTTAATAACAGAAGGTGAAAAAGATGCTGAACACATTTTGGCGAGAAAGAAAGAAAATGACATAAGTGTACAACATAGCATTTGACACATCTTTTGTTTTTTTAGACTTAAAAATAAATAGAGATAGATCAAGAGTAATGAACTGATATGGTTTTTGATGATTTTCCATTCTGGATACGCTTTGCACACTTTATTAACATAATATTTATTACATTATTGATTCGGAGCGGTATAGAGATATTTAGTGCGCTTCCCAAATTGTATTGGCATGATCATTGTAGGCCAGGTACAGAATGGATTAAATTTACTAGAAAGAAAATGCCAGAAGATAGACTGTGGATATCCCTGGATGAAGAAGAATCATTTTCTTCTTGGATTGCCTTACCAGGACATAAAAATCTTGGACTAGGACGTCATTGGCATTTCTTTTCTATTGTTTTTTGGATAGCAAATGGTGCATCATACTATATTTTACTTTCCACAAGTGACGAATGGCAGCGATTAATTCCAACCTCATTGTCGATCATTCCACAAGCTTTTCATGATGCCATGTTATACGCGTCTTTTCACTTTCCTCCTCCAGGTCATCCTTACAATGCTATACAACAACTCACTTATTTTGTAGTAGTTTTTGTTCTCGGTCCATTTATGATCGCAACAGGAGCTGCTATGTCTCCTGCCATTGACGCGAGGTTTCCTAGATATCCTAAGATATTCAGAGGACGACAGGTGGCAAGAAGTCTTCATTTCTTAGGCATGATTACTTTTGTTTTATTCATTGTTATTCACTTGATTATGGTTACAGCAGAACGATTCCCAGAAAATATGGGAAATATTGTGTTAGGTCACGCCACTAGTTTTGGAGTTGCAGCCGGGTTATTTGCACTTTTTGTCATAGCAGTTATAATAGTTCATATGTGGACTACAGGGATTTCTCTAAGAAAACCAAGGCGAATTCAAAATACCCTTGATACAGTACTTGTACCAGCAAAGTGGCTTTTCTTCCATAAAGTAGTTTCAAAACAACAACTTCCAAAATCCGAGATTTCACCATTCTTTCGAGTAAATGGTTATCCTCCAGAGACTAAGGAATACAAAGAACTGTTGGAAAATAACTTTAGAGATTGGAAACTGAAGGTTTTTGGTTTGGTGGAGAGATCTCTAGAACTATCGCTCTCTGACCTCTATTTCATGCGCAAACAACAGCAGGTTACTGAGCATTACTGCATCCAGGGATGGACTGCCATAGCTGAATGGGCTGGAGTACCTATGCGATATATTATATCTTTATGCAAACCATATGAAGATGTACGATATGTAGTATTTCGTTCTTACCAGCATACTGATCAAGGACAATTTTATGAAGTATTGGATTTAGAGATTGTGAGACATCCACAGACAATACTCGCTTACGAGATGAATAGAGAGCCATTGAATGTCGGTCATGGTGCACCCCTTAGATTGAGAGCCGAAACGCAGCTAGGTTATAAGATGGTAAAATGGCTTGAATCAATTGAATTCGTGAGTGAATATAAGAATATCGGCAAAGGACAGGGCGGACATAGAGAAGATCACATGTATTATAGTCCACGTGCTGAAATTTAAAAAAACACATTGAGTTTTGACTTACATACGTACAAGACAATAAGAGCAAGGAATTAGAATGATATTTTCATGTTATCCACTATATTTGAAAAATCAGGATTACAATACAATCAATATTGTCGCTACTGGCGCACGTCCTACAACATTATCTTTTGAAATAATGTGTGGTGCTGCTGCCATTCCATTTACTTCAGCATGTTGGTATAATGTATGTGACCTCATGTCATAGCTGTCTAGTATAGTCAGACAGAAAGATAGGAAGTAAAGCCTTATGATCTACAGTTCTGTAGACAGCATAGCATACAGTAGAACCGTTATAAAAATGCGATTATTTTTTTTGCAAATAGCTGCAGATAAGTGCTTCTATCTTATCAATCCAATCTCATGTTATATTTTCTTAGATGCTTAGACAAATAACAACAGCAACTACGTCTATACAAAAGCATGATGCAAAACCAAAATACAGATGCAAAGTGGATGTAATTGCTGTAATTTTGGAAATAGCTGCAAGCGGTGAAGTACCAAAATCAAAGATATACTACAATTCATTTTTAACCTATCAAAGGCTTAGGGGGTATATGACGCTTTTAATAGAAGCAGGATTGATAGAATACTCAGACTACAAAGATAAGAGGGCATACAAAACAACTGATAAGGGCATACTTTTTCTACAAGCTTATAATGGCATAAGGGATTTAATCGGCTAAATTCAATTATTCATCAAACAACAAAACAATAAGAAAAAACTGAATTGTGAATAGAGGTCTTCAATTCGCTATCTATCATGGCACTCTGTATCACTTGCAAGCACATGTATAGGATTTGGGTAGCAAGGCCACACCCCAAAAAATTCGATAGAACAATATTAACTGTAGACTACGTTTTCATTTACTTTGAAATGATTTGTTATTATATTATATGATGCCTTATCTTTATAAGGGAAAATGAGAGTGAGACTCTACTTATAAAGGCATGTGGGTATTATGCAGCCAGAGGATAGTATCAGAGAAAGAAGGAGCACCTCATTAACGTTCCGTATAGAGGAAGATACCATTAAGAAATTACGCGCTGAAGCACAAAAGCAAGGGATCAGTCTTAACTCTTTCGTAAATCAAGTTCTAAAAAGCTTTTTGGAATGGCATATCTTTGAGCCTAAAGTGGGATTTGTACCCATTCTTAAGCCGGTAGTCAAAGAACTTTTTGCAAACATGACCAAACAACAGATAATTGAAGCCGCAGCAAATACTGGCAAGGCTGAAGTCCAAAATGCTGTTTATTTTATGAAAGGAAAGATCGATTTGGACTCCTTCTTGTCGTGGTTTGAAAATAGAATGAAAAATTCGTCCGTTCAAGTCAGTCATACATTTGAACGTAGTAGCAAAATCCATACATATGTTGTCAAACATGATATATGTGAAAATTGGTCTTGTTATTTGAAGGAAATAATGGAATATATCTTCAATAATGTGTTTCATAAAAAAGTTGAAGTTTCTATATCATCTTCAATGCTGGTGTTTAGATTTAAGGAAGATTAGCAGTATTGTTCCACTAACTTAGAGACATCGAACAACTTAGCTAATTATTTAGTATGCGCGTGTCTTCTTCCTTTTCTTTTTCAAGGAAAGGCCTAAACTGACCATCAAAACCTGGACAGTTATTTGCAAATTGTTTTATTGTAATCATATTACACATATTTTGTCTTGCAATTCTGAATGTTCCTTGTGAGATAACCATCTAGGTTATTGCTCTCTTAACATTAATTGAGTTTTATATCTTATACATCTCGTTAAGTGAGTCATGTTTATAAATTTGGGCGTGATTGCTTAAGCCTAACATATGAGTTCATCATCATCCTCATCATCAGCTTCAACACCCTCAACATCACAAACAATGACAATGAAAAGGTTAAATGTTCTAGCCACTTTGCTAACAAGATTAATCGAACAGGCAATGAAGGAAATAAAAGAATTTGAAATACCTGTAACTATACAATGTATATACAAAGCAATACCAGAAAACCTTGAAGATCGTTTTTCAGAATATCACGACCTCATAATCAAACGAGCAAATTGATAAGGATATCAAATAGCCTTACAACTAAGATAGAAGAAGTTCAATGTCTTTCCTTACAACATAAGAATATGCATCTATAAAAAGGAGTATGAAATAGCCTTCCAGTCATAAGTTCCATAGTTTCAAATATTTTGGCACGATATACAGCTATAGCAGCCAATGTAAGTTTGTATACTTTATCAGGATACTAGCCCTTGTCATTATACGCGTGAAGCTCTGCAGATGATATTTGGTGGTAAGGCCGGTGGATTCATGGCCGAATTCGCAAAGCTAATAGGAGAGGTAAGAGGACTTGAATTTGCTCCAATTAGTAGGAGGATTTTGACAATGCTCTTATAGCTGGTATGATCATGTATGTTGATATATCATGAATGGTTGCCACTTCGGCAGTATTATTGATTATGACAGTAGTTTGCTTTTTAGCTCTTTGTATCTATTTCTAACAGTTACTTCTGTTACTCCAGAGGCATTTGCAATTTGACTTTGAGTTCTATATTCGCCAGTCTTTATACACGAGATAAAAAGGATTGATGCTGCAATTCCCATTGGATCTTTTCCAGCAGCTATTTCCCTTCCCGAAACCATCATATACATTGGATCAGCATTAGGAACCTTAAAATCAAATTCAAGCAACAACATTCTATAATTCCGTGCAATGTCTTTACGTTTAACATCACTAGTAGCCGCAATATCTCGTAATGTCCATAGGGTTCCGACTTCTCTACATGCAGCATAGATAGCAGCAGCCATAATTCCAGAAATTGTTCTTCCACGAACCAATCCTCTATCCTCAACTTTTCTATATATGTATGCAGCTTTCTCTACTACTGCATCTGATAGAGCAAGTTTATCTTTTAGTATGTCAAGTTCATCAAAAGCTTGTGTGAGGTTTTTGTCAAGATAAGTATAACTAGTCCTCAAGTCCCAAGTTCTCAACCTTTGCATTCTAGCACGCATTTCTGCACCTAAAGGACGTCCACTAGCATCTCTATTTGTATTTGCAATAACAGTTGCAAGTCCCATATCGTATCTAGCTAAAGAAACTGGAATTCCTGTTCTCCTTCTACTTTCAGTTTCACTATTCTTGAAATCACGTCGTTCTGGCATTGTAATATTTTGAATTCTATCTGAAATGACCATACCGCAGCTACTACAAATGACTTCGCCAGATTCAGGATCATGTATTACCCTATCACTGCTACAAGTAGAACATACGATTCTAGACTGCGTTATAAAATTTAACATACCGTAATTGCATAATTGAGTTAGATAAACCTAATGGTTAGACATATATAATATTTAACGTTTACATGGAATTGTTATAAATTCTATAATTGTGGAAATTGGCTTCAGGTAAGCAATAATATAACAGTCTCCACCAGGAATGCGTATCAAATACTACTGCATATTTTGAAGATCCTAAATTCTCTGCTGATAATACAAGAGTCAATTTATAATCAAAAAGTATAGTTTAGAAAAGGGAAAATCAAAATACCACTATAACCTTTGACTACTTGGCTATTATCTGTCCATGCATAAATGGATGTAGAGTACAGCTGTAATCAAAGGTCCCTGCCTTATCGAATTTGTGTGTAAAAGTCTTTCCTGGACTAATAGTACTGGAATCGAACAATGTGCCTACTTCGCCTTGTTCTGGAAGACCAGAAGTTACGGTATGGATACTAGAATCATTATTTGTCCATGTGACAGATGTACCTGCCTTTATTGCTAGTAGTGATGGGTCATAGGGTTTTGAAATGCTAGGAGAAGAAGCTCCGTTAACTATTGAAACAGATGCACTTGCAGATGGAGTGGCAGTAGAAGTAGTGGAATTACCACCACTGTTAGTGCCACTACTGCCTGAAGGCATAGTCATCATACCTCTCATAGAAGAAGAAGCTTCCTTAGCTGCACCTCCTGGCTTCAAAGTAAATGTCATCAATGGATTAGATGCTTGTCCATTTTTGTTTACCTGATCGGCAATCTTCATTACTGTATCTTTAGGTAACATAAAATGAATCACATCTTTTTGAGGATCGCTGTTATCAAGCACAAGGTTTTTTGTTACATCAATACTGTTTACTGCTCCAGAATATGATGCCTTTGAAGTAAATTCACTTGGTTTTGGAATGCTTATTTCTTCATGGACAAAAATCTTGACTTT
>JBJMFM010000017.1:0-13518 GCA_045808425.1 Nitrososphaeraceae archaeon
TATTATAGTACAAGAGTCTGGAATCCAATACCATTATACTCACATATACAGACTACTTCATAAATGGGGATTCAAACAAAAAATACCTAGAAAGGTACACGTCAATACTGCATCCAAGGAAGAGAAAGAACAGTTCAAAAAAGAGCACAGGAAATATTAGACAATCTCCATGAAGGATTTACAGCAGTATCACTAGATGAGTCATTTTTCTTCTTTGACTCTATTGTAAGAAAGGTATGGATTGAAGAAAATTCTAGACCGATAATTACCCTAACAGGTTCACACAGACATTTCTGTATATTTGGAGCTATAAGTTTGGATAGAAAACAGCTCTTTCGTCAATATGATAGATTTGATGAGAATACATTTTATGAATTTCTAAAACAGCTGCACTACAAATTTCCAAAATGTTACCTGTTTCTAGATAAAGCATCACAACATTACAAATCACATAAAATTAGACAATACTTTGAGCAACATAGAAATGATCTTGTACCTATTTGGTTACCGACAGCATCACCGGAGTTTATGGTACTCGAAGAATCTTGGAACATATCCAAAAAAGATCTGCTGGTACTAACATACTATCACTCATTTACAAATTTTAGGAAGAAAATAGGTGAATATTTCAGAACAAAACATTTCAACCTGAATATGAGAAATTATCTGGTTGGAAAGAAGAGTTAGAAAACTTATGCTAACGGGTATAGTCTTGCTTGCCTAACACAGGCTCTGTTCATTTACCGATACGGCTTTAGCTTAAGAAACAATATTATTCTCATGCCTAAAACAACATCTTCAGAACACATCTATTATGCTTTACAATTATATTCTTCTGGTCTCTCCCTAAGAAAGACATCAGAACGCTTATCTTCGTTAATCAAAAGAAACCATGTATCAGTTTGGAATTGGATTCAAAAGTACCGGCCAAAGAGGATATTGAAAAAGAGAAAGATAATAGATGAATTTATTGTAGATGAAACACTTCTTAAAGTAGGTAATCAGTATGCTTGGCTATGGGTTGCTATCGAACCAGTAAATAAAGTAATTCTTGGTATTCGTATCTCCTTTGAAAGAAATATGCTAACTGCTGAACAATTCCTAAAAAGCCTAATTAAGATATATGGAAAGCATCCACTTTCTACGGATGGTGGTACTTGGTATCCTCAAGCTTGTACCTTTTTGAAAATACCACATCATTTGCATTCAGTACATGAGAAAAGTATCATAGAAAGAACAATCCAATACATCAAGGATAGAACGGAAATGTTTGATGATTACTTTCCATGTAGAAAAGGTAACTGTAAATTAATACATATAACTAATTGGTTGAAACTATTTGTAGATATGTATAATCAGATAAAGTGAACAGGGCCGATAAAAGACTGGCTTTCTTGCTCTATGCATATTTCTATTTAATTTTTCTCCATAGCCACAGAACCTAAGTATAGGTGTAGTTTTTAATGTGATAAATAGAAAAAGAAGGATCAAATATAATAACAATATATGCAAAAAGGAGTTCTAGAACGGCATAAGAAAAATCCGATATTACTTCCAAATAAATTCAATTGGTGGGAATCCAAGGCAGTCTTCAACTGTGCTGTTTCACTTGATGGAGATAGAATTCATATGTTATACAGAGCAATAGGTGAATATGAAAAATATATTTCAAGGGTCGGATACGCTTCTAGTACTGATGGTTATCTTTTTAATAGAAGAAAAGAAATTGCATTAGCACCGTATGAAGAATACGAAAAATATGGAATAGAAGACCCCCGGCTTGTAGAAATCGATCACCAAATATATGTTAGCTATGTCGTGCTTTCCAATTATGTAAGCCAACGACCTATAGCATCAACTGCTCTAGCCACAACTACAGACTTCATTAGTTATACAAGACTAGGAATTATAACAAGTAAAGGTTCTGACAACAAGGATGTAGTTTTGTTTCCGCAGAATATGAACCGACAACAACTATCAAACGAGACTGAGCGTATAATGTATTTATTTTTACACAGGCCAAGTAGCTGGATTGGTTCAAAGTACGGAGTTGATAGACCCAGTATATGGCTAGGGGAAGGCAATTCATTAACTAAATTTGAGAAACACACTCTTCTTATCAAGCCGGAGCAACAATGGGAAATGCTAAAGGTTGGAGCAGGTGCTCCTCCCATAAAAACAAAACACGGCTGGCTTTTAATATATCATGGGGTTGATAATGATCATGTTTACAGAGCTGGTGCTGCGCTTCTTGATTTGAAGGATCCTGGTAAAGTGCTGGGGAGGACAACACAACCTATTTTGGAACCTAAGGAGCCATATGAAAAAAATGGAGATGTTAACAACGTCGTTTTTCCTACTGGTGCATGTGTTAGAGATGCAAAATTATTCGTTTATTATGGAGCTGCTGATAAGGTATGCTGCGTAGCAACAGCAGATTTAGAGAATTTGGTAGATCATGTTTTGAAGGATTGACATTATAATATTTTAACTAGTGCTGGACGAGCTTCAGTATGTGTAAGATGTAATTTATAAAATAATAAAGAACTATTATCAAAAACATTTAGGAATGGGATAGAATAGCTAATCTTGGCAGATATATGGTATTGTGTATTTGCTATCTCGTGCCATCATATTACGTATGTTTTTTAGCCTGCAGTTTTTAGTCTCTAATGTTTAGCAACCTCCTATTTGCTTTACGTGATTATAATATACTGATCAAGTTATGAAAATATATATGAAGTATTTTCAATAAGTAGCGATGCATAACCGCCGAACTGGTTGGCGCTGCGCATGGCTAAACTGATAGCTATGAAACCTCTTTAAGGCAAAGACTATATCGGGTTTGTATAGCTTCAGAATCGCCAAGCATTGTCCATTTTGCTGTTGTGTTCTAAACAAGTTGAGTGAGTGATCTACGCTAGGTAATGTTAGATAAAGTATTTTTCCATTATATTTGCCATCTTCATTTTTGTTATTTCTTTCTCGTATATCTCGGAATGTTTTTGCTTTAAATGCCTTAGTGCAAATCTGACATTGTCGCCGCAGAGTCTGCATTTTGCCTTTCCAAACACAGATTAGTTATATGTATATTGGCTGTAAAAGTTTTGCTCCGCATTATTTCACATGAGTACGCAGAGAATACGTTTCTTCAAAAAACAAGCAATAATGTTGACAATAGCCGCTATACTTGCTTCTACCATTCATGTAGCAAATGCTGGTACTCTTGTTTTTGAGGATTCTTCAGTCCCATGATTATCAGAACATGCAACATTAGAGGATGTGGTACTAATGATACTAGTTTCAATAATATTTGAAATGTGTGCCGAAATTGTCCTAAAATCGAATTTAATTAATCATCTATTAAGATAACAAAAATTGTTTTGATGAATATATCTCATCTACCGTTATTATTATTATTATTATTGTTATATGATATTTACTTATTGATCATTATTTTGATATTCTTTACAGTGACTTACTTCAAGTGATTCTATATCAAGGAGGGGTTCTCTATTATCTTCGCAGTCCTTATTGGTTGGAGAACAACTCAACGTACCTGTGTTATGTAGGTCATCTTGCTTTGCTGCAGTAAAACAGTATTTATCTTGCTTAGTTTGGTATTCGTCGTCTGATAATGCATATGCTGCTGCTGTTATGATTGTTGTTTTTGCTATTATATGTGAATTTACGCAGGCTGAGGCTAGTACTATCATTGCAACCGATGCGAGTATGGCAAATGATGATATGAAGTTCAGTGAATCTCCATTACATGTATTGAAAATCTAATATTTGAAGCTTGAACAATTCTCTTATTAATAATGTTTCCATGGAATGTTTTAGATAACTTTAGATCAAAATTTGAATTTCTAATTGTATTATAAAAATCAATGTATGTATAAATACAATTATACATTTGGGCTCTTACCGAAAGTTGGAAATGTATTAAAACATGAATGCTGAAGTGCATATTTCGGTCGGTCCAAGCGATAGCAATGAAAGCAAGTACTTACGACGTTGATATTGAAGAGATAGACGAAGAAGAAGAAGAAGAATTAGAGCTCAAGGACAAATTAATATGCGACCTACATAATGTTCACATTTTATAAAATAGTCGAGATACACGTTCAATAAACATGGAGCTTATCGTATATGGCACTTAAAATTGAATTAAAACCAAAATGAAAGTAGTCACTAATAACTACCGCTGCCAGTACTGCTTGCTTCAAGATAGCACTTTTTTACCTGATCCACTACTTCAGAAAGTGGCTTTATATGCCCATAGCCATCCCATATTCTATTCAATTTTTCTTTGATTTTAAGTCTATTATCTGGATCGTCCTTTAGCAACACTAACACGTCTTCCAGTAGTTCTGCGAGCTTTGGTTTATCATCCTGTTCAACTTCATCTTTAATCTTTTGCATATCTTTAGAACCATTCATTTTGGATTGAAATAGCGCTCTGACAATTAAATCAATTCTTTTAACTACATTTTTTTGTTCTTCTTCTCTTGATATCATATACGCTGTATGGTATGTTGCCGTGCAATTATATAAACAGAATTTTTTCATATACCAGCAAAAAAATTAAGATCGTATGTGATACACATACAAATAGATATTATTCGTTATAGGATATACTGGGAAAACACGATAAAAACTAAACAATATCATGCTAAATAAATATTTTGAAAGCTGGCGATTGTTATGTGCCTTCTATTCTGCTAATCATTCCTTTTGCTAGTTGATATATTTCATTAGGAGAGGTATTCTTTAATGTGACAACTATACTCAAAGAAATCGCCACAGAAATTAGGATTGCCATTATAGGATGGACATTGATTATCAAACCAATTATATGGCTGGCTGTAACACCTCCGACAATAGCCATAGCAGAAACACCAATGTATCTGATCGATCTGGCATCAGACCAAATCAGTGATAGTAGACAGGAACTAACAAAAGCTGTGAGTGTAGAAAATGCAGCTCCAAGTGCGCCGTAGTGAGGAACCAAGAAGAAAAATGCTATAAGAAATGCTAGTATCTCTATAAATCCAATTGATAAAAGCCTTCTGGACATGTCCAAATTATTGAACTTTGATATGAAATTCATTGTAATAGAAAAGGGCAATATTGCAATAGAAAGAACTAGCAGTATTGTTTCTCCTGGTAGATATTGTGTCCCTATGATAGATAGTATAAATTTAGGAGAAGAAATTATAGCTGCAATCATAGGTGCATTCAAGCTCATGGTAATCCTCGAACTAGCTGATGATAAATCTGTCCTTAACTTGGCAGAAATAGGAATAACCATGTATGCCATACTTGAGGCTAAACTGCCTATCGCTACTATGCTAACCATCAGAGCGATATAAAAAATCCCAATATCTGAACTGCTTATACCAAAAGAACCAAGTAGAACAACACTAAGACTAAGGATAAGTGTCCTAGAAAATTTTGACGGTGTATTGATTAATCCGTCTTTAATGACTCCTATAATATATTTTGCATTTCCTACTTTGTATCCAAATTTCCTTCTTCTTCTTGCAACGAATATAGTTGCACTCACTATTACGAGATTTTGAAATAAAAATGAAAGCAGCATACCAAACGCTCCAAGTCCTAACCACACTAAAGTATAACCAGACGCAAACTTTATTCCAGTTCCTATAAGGTCAATTATTAATACATTCTTCACATCAGAAATGCCAAGTAATGCAAAGCGTGAAACAAAGCTTAGTGACGAAAGAAAGAGAATTATAACTGCTATTGGAGTAAAGTTGGCTGATAATCCACGCAATGATTGTTGAAACAGATTGTTGATAACATAAGGCACAATAGGCACTGTAGCCAACGTGATTACTAATTCTATGATGAGCGCAGTTACAAGAATTTGATCATGCTGACTAGATGATCTCTTCAAGATGGGATATTCAAGACCTAATTGCGTTAGGGTTGAAATCAGCGTAACAAGGCTATAAACTGCGGTAACTTGACCAACTTGAAATGGAGTTATCTTAGAAACTATTATCAGCCAATAAATCCAGCCCCCTACTGCAACTAGCAAATGATCAAGGAAAAGCAAAGTGCCTTGAGGGCCAAATTTGCCTATAGATTCGATTTCTTTTTGTGGTTCTACAGTATCATGTGAATCTGCACACATTAGGATTCATTAATTCATCCAATTATATTTTTTTTATTTATTTACTTTTTTATTATTTGAGTCCTTCTTCCTTTTCCTTTATTATTCTGTGCTGATGGTAAAAGTAGCAACAGTTCTCTTTGATACCATCGCCTTATCCTATGCCTATATGAAATGGCCGTTACATCTACAAGCATTTTTGCAATGTCTTGAATGCTGAAGTTATGATCGAGCTTTATTTCAATAGGCAGCTCTCTAATATTCAAACTCATAGCAGTAGCAATAGTCAGTAGCTCAACATCAAATGCATATCGCTTAACTAGCATGACACTGCAAATTGTTCGTAAGGCAGGCCCACTCCCAGCTTTCAACCCTGATTGGGTATCTTTTATTTTTATCCCTATAGCTACCCGTACTAACAGGTTAAAAGTTCTGCTAAGGAATTTTCTAGATAAAGGTGCATATACCCTGGATTGTGGATGTCTTTTGGATGCAATAACCAGGTCACAATTTTTAAGTTCATCAATGTACTCATTTATTCTGCTATGAGAGATGTCAAAGTCACCGTCAACAAATATTACTATATTGCCAGCTGCTTGCATAACACCCGTTTTTACGGCATGACCTTTGCCTCTATTTGGCATATAGGAAATAATCTTTACACGTGAATCTAACAATTCTTCTTTTTGAAGAATTTGTAATGTATTATCGTAGCTGCCATCGTCTACGACAACTATTTCGTAACTCTGTAGTGTAGAATCGAGAATTTCTTTAATTCTTGCTAATAATGCGGATACTTCTCTTCCTTGATTATGAACAGGAATCACAACAGAAATCTGAGCCTGTAATTTACTTCTGCTGTCAGAATCTGCAATTTGTGTTGATTCTGAAAGCGACCACTTCTTTAGCTCAGGTTTATCCATAAGAAATGTCATCACCCATTATTATATTATAAAGTGGACGTTATGGACATCAAACACAAAGTACCTAGGTACTACATTTCCAATGTTGCAAGTGTTTATGGTGTAATTTGTAAAGAATTTTACAAACTCTGTATGAAAGAAAATAATTTTTAATGAAAATGGTGATAGTGAAGACCTTGTTGTCATCCCTAGGAATGAAACCAAACAACTATACGCTACTTGAAGAGGTCTCGCTATTCTTCTTGGCATTTAATAGATCTCCTATATGAGTGGATAACTAAAGCAGTATGTGTGATCTGATATTTGACAAGAACTAGTGCGTACCGGTTGCTGTTGTGTTGTTTTAAAACTAGATGATGATGAATTAGGCGAAAAAAAGAGAACATAATGATAGCAGCAACAACAACAGGATTTATACTGGGTTTGAAAAAATGTTTGCTTTAGCAGCGATGGCTTCATTGACATTCCTATGATATCAAACACGAGGAAAGAACGTTTATCTTGTATAAATAGAGTTCGACTCATATGCTTTAGATCTGTCAAAGGTGACAAGCACTAATCCTACGTTTGTTTTTTCTCGTGATGTTTTATGTTAATAGATAAACTTGTCTAGTGTATATAAGAGAGAAAATAAAGCCAACAGTTGTGTAAATAATAACAGGAATATCTTTAATTCTATTCCTATCTCACCTCACACTACTTTAACTAGTTGTATCACAAACAAGTATCAATAACTCTGACTTTTTGTTTCTGCGGCCTTTGAGCTATTTTACAAGAGTATGTGCAGTTAATTAATATTCATTTTGGTATTATTTTCATTTCCATTTCCATGCTATGACCTTGCTATTTCCAGCCTTGTCTATTTGGTCTTTATATATAGCTACTACATTGTTTAGAAAGGCCAGTTTTCCAGTTGCATCTGAACCAAAAAAAGCTGCACCATTGCCGCTTATCGTTCCATCAGCAGCTGAATGCCCTATTTCCTGAAAGGTATAAGTTGCTTTTTCTCCAGTATTGTTAGTCATTATGACTGTATTCCCTTGTACGTATGTAGCTCCACTAGCTCTAGGCATAACCAAAGCTTTACCAGTATCTCTAAAACTTATGCCATTTGCAGTTCCAGTACCGGAGAAAGATATTTCGGAGGCGTGTATTCCATTGACCACAACTGGTTTTTGACTAGTAGCCTTGTCATTTTGTTTATAGAATGGATCTCCTATACTGATAGTTGATATATTAATTGAAGCAGAATTAGCAGAGCCAGTGTTTGTTGTTGTTGTATGACATTGATTATTTACACATATTGTTGTTACACACTTGTTATTCACACAATTTATATTCGTTGATTGTTGGTTGTTTGCGACAGTCGTTTTATTGTTTGCGCTTGTTGATTGATTGATTGCGCTTGCTACCTTCTCTTTTATAATCTTGGATAGTGAATCAGCCCTAAAAATATCAAGTGCGCTTGCTTGCTGCCATTTTATAATATTGGATACGATATTACCATTAATAGTAACAGCAACAAAAAAAGCTAATACTGCAAAAAGTATCACATTAGCCTTCGCGCTCATCAAGAGCCTGGCGAATACCAAAATTTCATTATTCATAAAGCTCGTCGATATCTGTCAGGCCAGTAGTACTTGAACATTATGGTATTCTAAAATCTCTATATGATGCACTTTTGATGTTAGCTTACAACAGAAGGACATCTTCTGCTATTAGGGTTGGAGGTTGTTACTATAATATATTACAGTTATGGATACTTAATGCATATATCTATATATACACAGTATTATAGAGCTGAGAAAAAAGCAATCTTGCCAGTAATGCTCTAGGTGAAAAGCGTATGCTGTATTTACTTTTATAGCACCTTTGTACCAACGTAGTGCATAGTATATTTTTATATCTTCAATTTTTTTCCTGTTATTATTTGTTGGTTTTAGTAAATTTCACAGGAGGTGTATAAAACGCGGTATCTTGTTTGTTTTCAACAAATGATATATCTTGAAACTGAGCACCAGGAGATCTCACCTCTGTTACTAATGCTGTATCGCAATTTTGTAACAGACAATTTTGGAAAAGGCTACCTATAACTTTCATATTCGCTCCTGCTACTTTAATCCCTACATGGCAATTAATCGCGCTACAGTTAATGTACTTGACATTGCTAACCATCGGATCGCCATTTATAAAACCTCCCTGGATATCAGCGCGACCAGGTTTGCCGTTATAAGCTTTACAATTTATAAAACTGACCCCCGATATCCCCTCTTCTGCACCGCCTGAATCCAGCTTAAAGCACGAAGCAGTTACTGATGGAGGAGCATTGAGTCCTTTGTCTGCGATACAATTTTTATACGTAATTGCAGTTGTCGTTGGTACATTTCCTAGACATGCAAAGGAGTCGTCGTAAGAACCAAATGTATAACAGTTCTCGATTATTATGTTCTTGCTATTGTTAGATAGAGTAGCTCCTGCAGCGTCATTGAATGATTGACAGTTTCTAATCATGCCTCTATCTATGTTGCGGCATTCTATTGATAATCCTACTGAGTTGGTACAAATATTTTCAACTAATAAATTGTTCACATTATTTATCCTAAGACCATCAATTGCCAACTTATCATCTAAGTATCCTGCGCCTGTTTGATTGCCAATGATGCGCATATTCCTTATTGTCAGGTTATTTATCTGATGCAATGATTGATCATTCCTAGGATCTTCAGTACTGCGTGAGAAAACTCCCACATATCGAGGATCGCTCAGATTTGGAGTATGAATATTTCTGGCGTCAAAAACAGTATTGCCCATAGGTGAATTGCCTTGTATAGTAAGGTTATTGATATGTGGAATAATGATATTGTTAGATGCTACTGCATAGTATCCGTCACTTATTGATAAAACACCTCCTGTAGCAGGAGCTAATGTATTTAAGGCTCTCTGTATGGTGTCTACAGCATCTGTTCCTGAATGTAATATTTGGCCCGTTCTTCTATCCTTTGCTTTTATTAGTGCTTTGTTTTCTGCAGAGTCTATATAGATAATAATAATTGGAATATTATTATTATTATTATTATTGACATCATCCTTCCCATCTTCTCGTCTTGAGGGAAGAAAACCTAAAGGATTGTTGTCTAATCGCGATGGCATCATCTAAAAAGAGCAGAGAAAATGCGCGTATAACAATTTTGTGCTTTACAAAGCTCTGTTAACTTAACTATTTTCCATTAAAAATTCCATGAGCTTAATTCTGTCTGTTTTCATGTCATGTATGTCATATGTAAGTACAGAATAAACATTTTGATCAAATTGGTAACATACTCTCTCTATTGCAACTTTCTGATCTATATAGAAAATGATCATCAAAACATTCATTCCTATCATCTCTTATCTTTTGAATGAATGAGTCTTTCCATAACATTCTTAATTTCAGTACCATAAACTTGATGTTTTAATCTTCACGGTTTACAAACAAGCTTCCTTATACCGTCTAGCACCATCTGTGAATATGGATTTTCTTTCAAATCTCTTCTGTAATTCTTTTAAGAATTGATAACATACGAAAATAGCTCTTTTTCTTGATATATATATTTTCACCTTCATCAAACACAAATCCATATTAGGTTCTCATTGCAATCCATAACCAGTAACCCTTTTTGCCATCTATCTAAATTAATGTTTATCTACAAATATCATTCTTAGCTGATTCTTATTAATCCTAAATCGATCAACGAGATCAGCATGTTTCTGCAACCATCCATCCAGCAGCACTATAATAATAGTTAATGGTAATTGTTTGTAGTGCGTGTTTTTATAGTGGTGGAGGCGATATGCCTAGTGAATTTTGAATTTGAGGGGGTGGTCTTGCCACCAGAATTGTGTTTAGACTTATGATCTGGCCGTTTCTATATGCACTTAACTTCACGCTCTCTCCAACAGATTTATGCTCCTCAATATATGATATCAAGTCTTCAGTTCGTATCACAGGATGGTCATCAACAGCTGTAATTATGTCTCCCCAATGTCTTTTGTCATATTTGTCCACTGTGCTTGCCTCTATGCCTGCTTTATCAGCGGGCCCGTCCTTTACAATTGAGTTTACCAAGATACCTTTGAAATTTCTTGGCAAATTGTTAATGGTTTGAGCTAAATCAGAGGTCAAAGTGCTACCCACCAGTCCAATATAAGGGTGAGAATAGTTTGCCTCTGCAATTAACGTGGGAACTATCCGTAATAGTGCATTTGATGGCGCGGCGACTGTTAATCCCGGGTAAGGCCCCGGAGCGCCAATTGAGATGATTCTACCTACATTCAGTCCAATGACTTCTCCTTTTGTATTAAGCAAAGGCCCACCTGAATTTCCAGGATTAATTGCAGCATCAGTTTGAATTACGTCTGGAAAAAAAACTCCGATATCTGGAATTGATAACAAGTACCCCGTTTGTGCTATTATCCCATTAGTCATGGTATTGGCAATTCCAAAAGGATGACCAATAGCTATTACTTGTTCTCCAACTCTCAGTCCAGAGGAATTTTCAATTACAAGTGGCTTGAGAGGTCCTATAACATTCCCCATAATTTGCAGAACTGCTATATCGCTATACGGATCACGACCTATAGTTTTTGCAGTATATCTACTACCATCTACGAATGTTACATCTGCTAGTTTTGTTCCATCTACTACATGGCTAGCTGTGATTACATGTCCTTGCGTGTCATAGATAAAACCGGAACCTAATTCGGTAGTATTTTGCATTTGAGGATTTTGTAGACTAGTTGAAACCTTACTGGTAACCTGTACTACAGATTTCTGCACTAAGTCAAAAATGTTGTCTAGAGAATAAGATGGATTGGGATCGGTGATGGCTCTCGGTATCTTGCTGCTTGCAATGGTGGGTATGGTGCTACTATTATTACTACTACTAATAGAGGATGAATTCATCTGCGCTAGGACAGGATGGTGAAATAGTGTCAATATGCTGACTACTACTGCCATTACTATTGTACTTCGAATTAATGTAGTTGTTATTGTTAACACTGCCGATAATGCTTCCTCTGCAAATGTGTAATTAAAGAATTGATATAAACGTTATAGAAGTTGCTCTCTTACGTAGTGTTTAGTACACGTATGTATCTCCCATGCAAGATTCCTATCCCTGAGTTCATCTAAGCATAATAGATTTCTAAAGATAATGGCCGTTTTATGATGAGGCGAAGAACATAATGTATCTACTTGTACATACTTCAAGATCAACGTGGGTATGGCGCTACTACCATTACGAGTAATGCGCCAATAGGAACAGTGGGAGGATGATTGACGAAATGTGCTTTCTAGTCAGTTTCATTGTCATAGTCAGGTACCGATATATCATTTGAATTGTACACGTCAGTATGACATTTACCGTTTATACAAGTTGTACTATATCCACTTGGTTTTTGGAAACTAGAACTTGAACTTGACGTTGAATTGTACACGTCAGTATGACATTTGCCGTTTATACAAGTTGTACTATATCCACTTGGTTTTTGGAAACTAGAACTTGAACTTGACGTTGAATTGTACACGTCAGTATGACATTTGCCGTTTATACAAGTTGTACTAGATTGGTATTCTAGCGCTTTAGCTTGATAGCTAAATTCCAAGATTGTTGCGATCAAGACAGAGGCAGTGGCTACAAATGCCAGAGTCAAAACGTATTTGTGGTTAATCATGTTCGATTATGAATCGCTTACTTTAGTATAATTGAATTTATTCGGTTAGTACTATTCTCTAAATCTATTCTTATTGACTAGGAGAAAAGCGGATAAAATTGTTATTCAAAAATATAATATTATCTAAAGTAAAATCATTAAGAAAGCGTTATGAGGATGAAACGATAGCTTGCTTGATGCTTGGTTCGACATATTATGCACTCATCTACTGCTTATGTTTTTAAAAACGAACGAATGGTACTTTATCTAGACACCGTTTGCTACGTCTGAATAAAAAGCTAGGGAGGGTTCTCTATCAAAGGAACAAAATTCTAAAGATATATCAAAGAAGGCATGTTCTATGAATCTTTGTTTGTAATTTTGTAAAGTCGGAGTTTATTAGACAGGATTGCTAGCCTTTTGGATATTGTAGATTAGCTTAGCTCAGTCTATAATACACAAGACTGAACAAACAGCGAGACTGAAATATATAGCAACTATACCGGCTTCACGAATTATAATTGGTATAACGCGAATATTTCACTTGGCTTTTTAATAGATTGCTAGTAGTAAATTGTTGGTGGCGATAACCCAATGCGTTATTCAGAGTAAAAGTATGTTTGAATTTATGTGAGTTATGTGAGATCAGAGGTGTATGTTTATTTGATTTATGCCTCTTGACAACCGTCTATGTCAGATTCACTATAACTGTTTTCCGTAAAAGTCAGTTTTTATTGAGATTTTTCAATAAAATATCCATTT
>JBJMFM010000018.1:0-3089 GCA_045808425.1 Nitrososphaeraceae archaeon
TTCTGTTGCCACTGCTATATGCCCAAGCTTTATGATTCCATATTATAACTAAAAGTGTATCTCCAAACGTTGCAATCTATCATAGACAATGATAATAACGACTTTGGGTTTTAGCTTGTTGTCATTAAGTTAACCAACCAATCAACTAGCTAAAATAAAGAACGTGTTTAAAATATGCACGTTCTTTGGTGCCATCTTTAAAAGACTGTATTTGTTGCTAGAGCTATTCTGGAAAGGTCTGTCCGTCCTGTTCTAATCGTGCATTATAACCATGCCACTTAAAACTAGGGTAACGCCAAGTGTTCCAACAATAAGATAGGTGTGATAATAGCATGTATTTTTAATAACTTAAGCTTGTTTACATCACTCTATTTTTTTGCCGATGATGTCACTACCAACTCACATTGGATTTCTCAGATACAAACCTAAGTGCATCATCTACCACGGTAGCATTAGTTAATAGTTCTAACTTCATAGAATAACACTCTTTAGAAGATATATTTAGTTCCCACACTGTTTTGGATAAAAGCATTAGGCATGTTTTTGGATATCTCAGTCAGAGCTTTCAAGCCAGAGCAATGACAGGGGATAATGAAGTTAGGCTTTAGTTGTTCTAGTTCATCGATTGTTTGGGGAATTAATGGCTCAAATACTCCACCTGTTAGATGCATCCCTCCGATCAGAGCGTAGACCCTATTCTCTCCACTCAGCTCCTTTGCATATTTTATGATATTTATTATTCCAGCATGTGCACAACCCGTGATAATTACAAGCCCCTGGTCCTTAATATTCAAAACAATAGCTTGATCGTCTTTGATTAATGGATCATTTTCCATCTTCCCATCTATCTCCGAATAGTGATTTGGAAATCCTTTTTCAAAATCATTGGTTCTAGGTATTTCCCCTGTAACAAGAATGCTGTCTTCGATCCACAAGCTCTGGGATTGTTTTTCCACTAAATTGTATCCAGCCTCAATTAAATCAGCTCTATTGGGCGCCGGCAAATTTATCGTTCTATCATCTTGGAATTTTACCAGTCTGTTTCTAAATGCATCTTCGTGAAGAACTAGAGGTAACTTTTGTTTTTGTTTTTGTTTTTCTTCATTGATTTTCTTTCTGATATTAAGTAAGCCACCTGCATGGTCAATGTGACCGTGACTTGAAATTACTACTTCACAACAAGACAAGTCCAAGCCCAATATTCCTGCATTGTGACTAGCTGCCAATGGATCTAGACCAGAATCAAACAATAGTCTATGTTCAGTTCCATTTATTTCCAATTTTACAGCTGCACAAAAGCCATGTTCAGCTATAAGTGGATGTACAAACCAATTTTCATCTAGAGAAGGACGACATGCAACTTTGGTATTTGGTAATAGTACGTCCACACTGTTATCAACCAAGCATGTAACTTCTGCGCTCTCAATATCTTTCAGAGGCATATCTTTAATGTTGTTGTTATAACAAAGTGCCTAGTAAGGCTTACCCTTTTTTAATTGCGTTGCTTGGCTTCAATACTCCTCTATTACCTTGTTTTTTGTCATATACAAATCATTTTCAACATCTTTTTGTTCGTCCTTACTTCGTGCACATGATCATGTCAATATCTTAATTCAAGAAACAATTAATGGATATAACAATATTGGAGATGGAGACCCAATCCAGCACGAAGATCGTATAAAATGGATAAATGAGAAACTCTCTAAAAGAATTAAACCTTGATATTAAACAAAATATTCATCTAATTTTGTCACATTAATTCTATTCCAGTCGAACCCTATTTTCGTGCTTCTGTATTCCTCTCGATAAAATATTTTCTATATTATAAATTCAAAAGGGGACATGCAAGTTCTAAGCAGAGTGCGCTTAATAGTACATGCAAAATATTGATTACGACATCACCAACCGCAGTACTCGACATTTATCCTTGCTGGCTGCTGATACAACACAGCTCAGTAGAGTCTCCTGCGGTTTACCTACTGTCTAAACTATCGTCTATTCCGTTTCATACCTGAAATTGAAAATAAACTATATCCTGATTATGATCATGGCCCGTAACCGTTATCACGATGAATATCTAAACTTACAATAAAGGCCATTCTTGCCAGAATTATCCCATTTCATTCCATGATCGTCATATCTATATTTGGTTGAGCGTGCAATTACAAGATCAGAACCGGGAACAGCAGAGAACGCTGGATTAACTATACGTGACTCTTGGTTTTCGTCTCCCCCAATTACTCCTTCTATCTCAAGTTCTATCGAATCTTTGATATGGAGCCAACGACGTTTTCCATCTATACCAAACTCAATGGGTGCAGATTTTACACCTAACATCTCATCAATAAGGTTAGCAAATGCAGCAAAAAAACCTCCTGCTTGACCAGAAAAGATTTTGCCTAGTGTTTCAGACTGTTCTGAAGTTGCTTTTTCATCAAGATAAAACGCTGCTTTCCACTTTCCTTTTAACATATTGCCAGGTGTATGAAATACAGCAACTACATTTAGCCCATTAAGATCTATAGTATTGTCATAGTTTCCTTTCTGTATATGCCAAGCTAAGGTAGTATTACAATATCCTTCATCTGGATCTTCCTTCGCTAATATACAGGGACATGTTACATCACAATTACATCCTTCAAAATAATCTCCTTCAAGTTTCCACGGGGAACCAGCTGTAGTTGCAGGATTATTAGTCAAATTTATCTATTTATTAAGATTAGGACAAAATTATAAGGTTTTTGATGTTCGTACTGTTTGTGAACCTAAGAAATATCATCCTGTCCCCACGAAGTCGGTCTATGTGCTTTCTATCTATACTTGTTTGATTGTATTTTGGCTTTTGCTAACTATCTGTCCCCACTTTTCAAATATTTTTTTGAGGTATAAAATACTAATATTGGTGTAGTAATAGAGGATAGACGTATGTGATAAGTCTCTTTGAGGAGAGACAAAAGCATACCAAGGGTTTCCGCGATTTTCCCCTTCATTGATTCCTCTATTACTTATTACCGCTACCTATCCTATCTTTTACTGATAGCAAAAAACTTGATAGTCGTACAAAAGGTAGGGTAAAGAAAAATAAAGGT
>JBJMFM010000019.1:0-3769 GCA_045808425.1 Nitrososphaeraceae archaeon
CAGGATTAGGATGATACATCCTGTTGTAAAAAATGACAAGTTTGCTGTTCAGAGAATGGAAATGTTAGCAATATATTTTGCCATAACAGATAATTCTCTCCATTTTGCAAACATCATGAAAAAAAATATGCTGCAGCAAAAACAACAAGGACAAGAGCAGCTTACTATCGATATTAGGAGTGATTCACAACAATATATGAAAGTATAAATGTGAAGAAAAATGAAACAGGAAATAGAAATAATCATCTAGAAGAGCTGCAAAAGTCAATAACAACAACAACAACGACTAATACATCTACGAATGTAGATACAACCAATAATAGAGGTAATAACAATAATAACGGCAACAATAATAAGAGTATCAACGTTACTCAAAATAGATCCAGAGGCTTTAGGTCTTTCAGATTATAATGTTATGCTAGGCAATATCATAATGTAGTATCAAAAGGAGTATACCTTCCTATTAGAGGAGTTTTTTAAAAGAGACACTTTTTCTTACCTCGACTACTTTATTCCTTTTGGTATTTATTGTTCCTTACATGTAAATTCCAATCGTTAATTATGCATAAACACATTATCACTAATATGAGATAGTAGTCTCCTGTCAGTTTGGAATAAATAACAATAACTTATCCAATAATATAACAACGAATAAACTCCGAATGATGATTTAAAGAGAAGTCTATTTTCCTCTCTTAGAGCATACCTAGGGACAATATATGCCCGCAATGTAGAGCAAATAATAATGAATTAACTAGCTTTCCTATCATGTCAAATGAATCATTTACTTTTAATTATAATGACAAATTTGCCCAGACGCAAAGATAGTTAGGTAGGTCATACTGTGTGGGCTACAGTAGTAAATATCTACGTTCGCGCTAGTTGTTGCAGCTAATGAGTTTTATTCCTTAAAACATGACATATATTACTAGTGTGATGATCAACTAAATGGCTAAAAAAAGCACTAAAAGAGGACTTGCATATGCAAGCAAAAAGACAAGAGCAAAGGTAGCTAAAAAGGCTGGACAAGCCTAAGGAGAATAAAAGATCTAAAGTCGTTTACTACAATAATTATTATTCTCCTTACTTTTTGTTAATAATGCTAAGCAAAATCTTCAGCTGGAAAGTATTCATCTTTGCTAGACTATAATAAACTATCATACTATAGTTGAGATAAAATGATAGAAATATTTTTATAATTATATTGTGTAATCTTAAGCTCTACCGGCCAACCGAAATAGAAGACGATACATTGCTTTGGCCTAGGTTACAGGTAAAGGCCTGTAGCCACTTCAGAAGCAGTGTCTGCTGTCATGCACAGTAGATTAACCACACTCAATTGTGGTGAGTAGCGAGGGCATGACAGTAGGAGTAAACCATAGGGCTATGTCCTAGTCTATCGAAATAGTCTTGAGGGAAAACTACATATTTTCGAATGTTGGTCGGTTAACTACTAACTAATATTAAATATGTGATTTACTATTTTGCTTAATTTTTTGATGCAGTATTAGTTAAAAGTTACTTAATTAACTGATTTCATTCTCACAGCACGATTAAAGTAATATTTTATCTAGTTATATGAAATATTAATTTTGATACTTTCCTTGTGACCTCGCTTTTAAACTATCATAGAATCAGCTGAATCAGCAGTATCTCGTTGTCCTGCTACTTCTTCTACAGATTCTGTTGTTGGATCTTCATTATCAATTGGTTGCTCAATATTGTTTTCTGCTACTTCCTTTGAATCTTTATTCCTTTTCTCTGGATTTTGGCTCATATTACAAAATATTGGCAACATACTTTAAGAAGGTTCTAAGGTCCCCTTCCTTTGCGTAGATGAAAGATTGAACTCTTCAATAGAATGAAAAGACAAGACGATAAAGTTAGAGTTTGCTTTTTCAGCATCAGAGCTCCTCAATTGTGGTTATGAAAACTTGCCCCAAAATATCCGGATAAGTTTCTCTTTCTACCAAAACCCAACAGAGGCACCTAACAATAGATATTGTAATTGTCTATTTAAGAAATTCGGGGCAACATTTCTATTCTAACATGCATACAGACAAACGGGGATATGCTGTATTGTTATAATATCATATAGAGTTCAATAATAACTTGATATTGAATAGACTAAATCTCCCATAGTAGGTGTTGTTCTGCACTTTTCCAGATCCAACTATCTGTCAAATCTCCAATACCTTTCTCCTAATATCTTATTATAGATTGTAACCTAATGTATGAGGAATGTGGAAATTACAGACTTTATTACTTGCTTTACAGCTAGCTTTTATCCTTTCATGATTCCAATTGCAAAACCTAAGGCCGTACTACCAGTTAATGGAATGCCAAGGTTCGTAGATAAAAGCGATGCTGCTGCAGGTTTTTTCCCCGACTCCTCCAGTTGTTAAACTCAATACTCTTTTTCGCTATCTTTAATGCCTTCTTCTTTTTTTAGTTCTCCTCTTTCAAATCGTATGTGATGTGCAAGATCATCTTGATTTTCAAATGATTTTCCACACATACATTTAAAGGTAGACGTTGCTGTTGGTGTAACTTCTGGATAATCTTTCCTTTCCTCGTACTTATTTACTGCTTCTCTTTCCTTTATGCTTTTGTCAGCAGTTGTTGTATTATGTGTTCTAACAACAGGTTGTTCACGAGTCTTGTCAGTTATTTGATATTCTTTTTTCTTTGCTGGAATATTCTCTTCTATTGCTTTTTGTACATGATATGGATCCTTGAATTTGATATATCCATCCAAACTTTCAAACAACGATATCATATCTTTATCTCTAGTAACACTTCTAACGTGCTCTACAATATTATTTTTAAATGCTGGGAACTGTATTCCATTTAGTAATTTTATTGCATTGCTGACAAAGGCGTCATCTTTAATAGCTCTTTCTAATGCAAGATTGATAGAGTCTGTATCATAAGTTGACTCGTGTCTAGATGATACAATATTGTTGTTATCTTCTATCGCATTTTTATTATTTACTTTTATCATTACATATACACACCTGCCTTTCCGGCTTATCATTAAATACGTACAACAACTTTCTTAACGGTTTGTGCATATCTTATTCACAAGAATACGTTGGACAGAATGTAAGGAGAGGATAAGACAACAATTCTTAATATCTTCTGCTAACAGATCTACAAGTTACTTTTTTAGTGCTTTGAGGTCATAATGCTGCTAATATGATAGTAGTTTTCATCCACTTTATCCTCCTCTGCAAGACAGCAGCACTATCATTACAAGGTCTAGACAACTTACCAACCAACTATAGGTACAGCAATACTACATCTTTGACACTTGACAGAATGATCGTATATCCCGAGTGATTCTATTGCTTACGAGCGCTGCATTTCCATTTGTTTGATCTCTTCCAAACATGGTAACTCAAACGCGTCATTCAAGACGTTAGTTCTTATGTATCCTTCGGCCAGCTATAATCTTATAGTGTTACATTTTGTTTTTTCAATCAATATCCAAATAGATGCGCATAGAGCTTTGGATAACTCCAGGTTGATATTAATCGATGAAGGCGATTTCTTTAATATCAGTAATTCTCCTTGTTTTACTAACTGCGAAAGCAAAACTGCATCCATTACCACATGAAGCAAAATATATAGATAATCAAAAAACCTTGATTACTATAATGCGAATTTCAACGGAAATGGCAAAAGCAATTAATGATCAAATTTCCTATGAGGCATCATCTGCAAATGCATACATTGCAATCGGATCATGGTGTGAGAGAATCGGATA
>JBJMFM010000020.1:0-8708 GCA_045808425.1 Nitrososphaeraceae archaeon
CTATAGAAATAAATCCAATAAATGCCAGTACAGGTTCAGCCACAAAGAAAAGAGGAATAATAATTAGGTCTGGCTCAGAGCTAGAACAAATTAATCAATTACTTTCTAATCCAAAAGTTGTTGAATTAGCAAAGAAGATAGAGGCAGTAAATCCAAAGATCAAAGAAGATACCAATAAGAGGAACATTGATACAGACGTTTTTGAGATTTAGAAGAGATGACTGAATTATAAAGCAAAACAAATAAGAATAGTTGGCAGTTATACATATTATAGAAGATAGCATTGAGCGAATTTGCATTCATACGTTTTATGAGCAACAATATGCTTACAACAGAAGAAAGCCAACATAAAGATGAGATCATTGACTTGACTGAACAAGTTCTTGATGCAAAAGGTTTGAAATGTGACCAGAGAATATCAAAGCTTTCAGAAGAAAAGTTAAGAGAAATACTTGAAGAGGTAAGAAAATTACGTAATAGAAGAAGGAAAAGAATAGATGATGACAGCAGTAAGAAAGAAGTACTTTATGTTAATAGTTAGATAATAAATCAATCCCTCCAAAATACTGTAAAAAAGCATTGAATAGTATATCACTCTATACCCAAAAGCATAGAGGGTCAGATGCTTTTCTACAGTACGCGTTCTTCATTGCTCGAAGTTCGCTATTAGGATAATTCGTTGACTATCCTAATACATGTTTATAGTGCCGCTTAGCCTAACCACATAGTCCTGAGTTGATTTGCAGATGATCTAGCATTGTTATTACTCGTAAATACTTCTAAAGTAATTAATGTCATTTGGCATTGTTGTCAGTATTACATGAACCCATGTCATGTAGTCTTGAAAATCTATTATAAATAAAACTCACAAAAGGTTTTGCCCCTGGAAAGTAATTTACTATTGGAGATATTATCTTGCGTCCAGGAAGTATGGCTATCAATTCAACAAGGGCTTCAGATCCACTCTTTACTTCTCCATTCGGGAAGATAAGATGGAATGACTTGTAACGTAGAGGGGGAGAAATCCTATCAAGCAGACCTTTTTGATCAGCTAGAATTATCGAGATAAAATCTATTATCTCAGATTTGTCAAGGCTATCAACTACATGTGCAAATCTAGTACATGAGCCGCAATCTGTATCGTACGCCAAAATATACCTTGATAATGAGGATTTAGCTTTCATGCACTAGTTAATCATAGATACTATGATCAACACCTAATACTTTTTGATTTTTGTTACCATCGATCAAATTAGTAGTATAGTGAGATTAGGGAGAAAAAGCATGACTAACATGTAGCATGTAGTCGCCAACTACATGGTGGGGGAAATCAAAGATGTCTATCTGAACATGTAGTGGGATATACTAGTAGATTCTTCTAGGCTGGTCATGAACTGGTGCTCTTCTCTTACAAGAAAATTTTGCCTGAAAGCCAAAGAACATCGTACATTAAATTTGCAGCAAAAGTTATTCAATGATAACGCTGGAGCTATTTACGGCATTGAAGTATAAAGACTAAAATATGTACCAAAGGTCAGGCTTTTTTCTTCTTTCCTACCAAAACCAATCAAAGCATTATTGGTAGTTATGAAATTGTCTATTAAGAAATTCGGATAAAAATTTCTATTCAATTTCATTGTTTTTCAGATTCTTCAGTTCATTTTTTTATCATTTAAATTTCTTGTTAAAGGACTTCAATATTTTGGTATTAAAGTTCTCCTCATTATTAGAATTTTTGCTGTTCTTGTCATTATCAGTAGGGTTGGCACTACTTGGTTGACTTGCAGCAGAGGGTGATGGAATAGGAAAAGATTTAGTCGCATTAGTTGTTGTCGTTGCTGGTATTGTGGGTGTTGGTCTTGGTGTTGTTTTTGTTGGTGCTGCTGATGGTAGATCCTTGATACATACAGCTTCAGAGACCAAATGATATCCTGTTGAACATATTCCACCGGCGAGCGGTCGTAGTACTATAGGTACATTAGTTGTTTTCGTTGTTTTGCTACTATTATTACCACTTGCAATACTGTTGGGAAACTGTGCTGATGATGCTGCTTATAGTGATGAAGTCATTGTCTGTGGTGCTGTTGATGATAATAAAGGTGGTTTTACTGTTTTTGGAATGCCGCATATGCGTGCTTCAGTTGTATTAACTACTTTCAGACTAGGATTGCTAGGATCACACATTTTTGCTTTGATTTCTGGCGATATCATAGTACTAGGTGAACTAGCAGTAGATGGTGGCAATGATGACTGTTGAGCGTATGCATGGATATTACTCCAAATAGCAAAAACCAATATACCGCCTACAGCTGAAAATATTGTAAAAAGTAATCTGGAGTAGTTTATACTATGTCTTTGCAAAGAATACGTCTTGGCAGCATGACCGAACAACAACAACAAGTTAATCCCTCACTTGTATATTAGGTTCATTGTTACTCCATTTGCATCAACAAACGTTACCTGTTGATTACCATTATTCCATAAGAACAAATTTGTAATATCAGACACAATATCTTGTTTTCCTGTAAGTGGATTTGTACCACTAATCTGTGAGCCAAGATCTGTTTCATATGTATTTGAAATTTGTGATTTAATCATATCTAGTACCACAGCGTGTTGAATGGCACCATTGCTGCTTGCAAGCTGAGCTACTACTACATAAAGATGGTTATTTGGCAAGTTAGCTGTAATATGCCCTCCAATCAAATGATACGGTGCTACATCTCCAATAGGGAGATAGGCATTTCTTGACATGGTGCTTGTTGTTGTTGCAAGCTTTACTGTAATCAAATTTGATATTACTGATGATGGTGATGATGTTGAAGATGGTGCAGCAGATGAGGAGGATTGCGAAATTACATTCTTTCTAATTATATTGTTTACCTCATTGTTAATTCTAACTGATTGTTTTATAGATTGTTGATTTACTATTGTGCTTCCTGGACTATTGATGATCTGATTTGTCGCGGCATTTGCTGCTGACTGAGATACACCTGTTTGAGGTGTATTTGAGTTACTAGGTTTGGTAGTAGTACTACTGCTGCTTGAACTGCTGCTAGATGCACTGCCGCTGCTTCCGCTTCCAGATGTTGTAGGCGGAGGAGGAGTACTGCCACTACTACTACTACTGTTGCCACTGTCACCGGTATCTGTGCTGCCGCCACTGCTGCTATCTTTGTTGCCAGATGTTGTTGTAGATGATTTAGTGCTGCCGCCACTGCTTCCACCATCTGTGCTGCCTGCACCCTGGTTAGATGGTATTATAGATGGTAGTGATGTATTGCTGCTGCTATCGGATGTTGTAGGTGGTGAAGGTGGAGGAGTACTGCTGCTATCCTTGCTGCCACTGTCTTTGCTACTGCTGCTGTCATCTGGTGTTGTAGATGGTGGAGGAGTTGTTGTGCTGCCAGCATCACTGTTGCTTTCCCCTACAGCGTTAGAGGGTGTGGATGCTTCCGTAGTTGTTTCATCTGATTTGTGTTTATTTTTTGTACCGCTAGTGTCTTCTGAAATGATTGCAGGAGGACATTTTCCCTTTACAGGTATTGAACCATCAGGACATAGTAGAGACAAAGGATTGATGGTGCCGCTGCTAACATCACTTTTGCCACTCCCGTCAGTCGTGTCCTCGTTAGATGCTGTGGGTGGTAGAGGTGAAGGTGTATTGCTGCTTTCGCTTGTAGATGGCGTAGATGCTGCTTCTCCTGTTGTTGTTTTGTCTTCTGATTTACTTTTCTTTGCTGCAAAAACAGTATCCGATCCTTCTAAAGTTAAAGCAATTGTTGTTACGGAGGAAACAAGAATAAAAATGGTTAATATAGATATTACTTGAGAATTTTGCATAGTCTTCGTAGCAAGTTACTGCCAGTTTTGTACTTTAACTTTTAGATTGTTTTTTCTTCTTTTTGCATATTATGTAATGTTATTATGAACTTGATAGAAGTATCAACCAGTATAAAAATATATGAATAACATAAGTAAAAAACATGCCATTATTCCATATCCTCACGTTTTTTATAAAAATCTAATTTTAACAACTAGTCCTATGCTCCATCTCTGCAATTTCTCAGATGCTGATGCATACATACAAGCTATAAAAAAGATGATAGAATAACAAAAATAGTGTAAGTATTCTTTAGTTAACAAAGTTAAGGAATCTTAAAAATAGCCCCCTATTCGCTTAAGAAATGAGATGGTGTATGAGCAACAGCATATTAAGAAAATAACTATTATTGCAGCAGGGTCATTATTGTTAGCAGCAGCAGTCGTATTTGGTTTAATGTGCAATGGTGGTTACTCAAATACATACCATTTACAAACAGCATCTGCTATACAAGACAAAAATACAACTACTTCCACTACTAATAATAACACTATTCAATTATCAACAAAAGAAGTAAAAGAAGTATATAATTGGATAGATACTAGTAACGGAGCATCTAATCCCACGTTAAAGGTCTTTGCGAACGCCAGTAATATCATAAAAATTCAAAATCCTACGGATACAAAGCATGAATTAATCATAGATACAGGAGCAGATGTATTACCATCAAGTGATGATATAAATCCCAATAGTTCAGGTCAATTATCTTTCAAACCAACCACGACTGGTACATTTACATATCATTGTGCATACCATCCATTTACAATGAAAGGAACTATCCAGATCGCCAGCAGCAGCAGCAGCAGCAGCAGCAGCAGCAAACCATAATTCCCGGGCTTTTAATACTTGTAATCTGCTAGGAAATGATGTCAAAAGGAGTATTTTTTAGTATTGACTATCATTTTAGCATCAATCATCATTTGGATTTTTAAACAAGTAGTCTTTTCTCATTAGCCATTCCTAGACTTGGTAAAACCGTTAATGAGCAAGAAACAGAAAAAGTGATTACGCAGTTTTCAAAGTCAACTGTAGTAAGGGATGATAATATTCCGTTCTTAATTCATTTTCAGCTACCTTTGCCACTCCTGCAATAAAACTAAATATCCGCTGAGTACAAGTCTGCCCTATTAGTATTTTGTCTACTGAAGACTTTTCGAAATTCCAGACTGACAGAATAACCTTCAAACTTCATGCTTGTAGACAACATTTAAGAAATCTACAAGATGTTGAATTGAAATATAACGATCTCACATTAAACGATGTTCGAATGAGTGCCGAAATGGAGGTAGACTCATTCCTTTATCAAATGATCGGAACAGTTGACTCTCTTCTATTTAAGATAAATGATAAATTTGGTTTGACGATCCCATCTGATAGGATTGAAATAGACAAAATCCAAAGTGCATTATCAGCTGAGACTAAGAGTATTGATCTGTTAAATGACTTAAATAATGCAAATCAATACGGTAACTGGTATTGGACTATAAAGCAACTAAGAAATTATTCATTGGGCAATTCGCTAATTTCCCCGGAAGCTTTTGAACTATTAGCTAATTATACAAAAAACCAATATGAAAATAATTCCATATTTTGAACAATGTCTAGGCTATCTCGAGAAATTAATCGAAAGCATTAGAAAAAGAGAACCGAAATTATTATAATCATCATCACAACAACAGTTTATTATATAAAATGATGAGTGTAAATAAAATATTGTGAATTAGACTACTAAGACAACTTCTAGTTCGTCATAAGCATCTTTTACGGATAGTTCTAACAATGTATCCTCATAAATCAATAGCCAATCTCTTTTCCCCACAATTGGAAGTTTCCTAGCCAATATCTTAGTATTTTGTATTAACCTTGTTATCAAATATACATATGATGGATTTTCTCTTTTTTCTTCTTTTATTTTAAACAAACTTTCTTGGATTTCTATTCCTGGCCTACCGCCCTGTATGTTAATAGTAACATTCTCTCCATATCTGTTTTGGACTTTGGCTGTAACATAACGGCTGCCGATTTCAAATCTTTCGATATTTAGCATAACACGAGAATACACAAATGAATTTGTTTTTGCAAGTTGATTATATACTGTCTTTGAAGTTTCATCAAAAAAAGTCATCATTTTTCAAACTATAATACAGCAATAATACAATCAATTTATTAGATTTACTACTGTAGTCACAAGGAGCATTGAATAATCATCATTTTATAAAATGGGGTCAATGGCTTCTCCGCCCTGGAATGAAAAATGACAAGTTCGGGGAAGCAATATGTGGTAAGTTATATCTTAAAGAAAGAACCTTTATCATTTCAAAATAAAAAATATGATGTTGTATAATCTGAGTATTTCTCTTTCTCTCTTAGCCCGGGGTTCTAAGTACTACAAGTCTGTCAAGTCCAGATTCAGCTCCCCATATCTCGCCAGGTCGACCAAGAATTTGACGTACATTGGCATTAGGAGTGGCTAGCGGAAATACTTCAAATTTTTGTTTGGTAGGATCAAACTTTATTAGTGCATTAGCACCAAAATCACTCAACCACACTATATCGTGATTATCTACATATACAGCATATGGCATAGGATTAGAACCTGGAAGGCGCCACTCTTGCCACCTATTTATAGCAGGATCATACAAAGCCAGCTTTCCTGAATTCCATTCACTGATCCATAATCGTCCATGTGAATCAGACCATATCCGTCGTGCTCCTTGGTCTTGTGTTGGCGGATCCAAAGCTGTGGCAGCTCCTGTTGTTACATTGATATGGCCAACATAGCTTCCAGCTAATGAAGCATAGTAAACATCACCATCAGGTGTTGTTGTAATACCGTAAGGTCCAGGTCCGTGGGGAGCCTTGAATATTTGCACCTTTCCTATAGCAGGGTCTAAGCGGCCATAAACGCCACTCTGGCCAGTAAACCACAGTACCCCATGATGATCTAATGTAGCTGTGTTTAGGTTAGCGTAGCTACTGTTTTGAGGTAGCGGAAAAACCTGCACTTTTTCAGTTTGAGGATCAACGCGTACTATGGCATTTAATCCGCCATCTGTAATCCAAGGAGCACCATCTGGGCCTATAATAACACCATGAGGCGCCGAGCCCTGACCAAGTGCTATTTCATGCGTCTTACCTGTAGTTGGATCTAATCGTCCTAGTTTGCCTGACCCCTGAGCTGTATACCAGACAGCTTCGCCATTTATAGAAGGTGCAACGTCATGTGGACCTGAACCGGGTGTAACAGGAAATTCCTTTAGTATGGAGTTGGTGTTTTGACTGGCCTGTGCATATGCACCATGTTGTTGATGCGGATCTATTGACATAATGATTACAGAAGTAGCTATTAGTGTGGATATTAGTAATGGAATGCCTAACATAAGACATGTCATAATCAGTGTTTATGATTATAAACTCATCTGAAAGATGGCTCTCTCTGAATGAAAATGATTAGTCCTGGAAAAGCAGGATTTGACCTAACTGAATTAGCGAAGACACAATATTGTAAGTCCTCATCTTTTCATCTCAAACATTATCTATTGGCCAGGATCCAGGAGTAATGATCTCAACAAGATTTCCTGCTGGGTCTCTAAAGTAGATCGAATTCGTACCCTCCTCCCAAGTAACTTCCTTTTCAATTCTTACATTCTTTTCATTTAACATTTGTTTGGCATTATCATAGTTTTGTTCTTCGATCTCTAAAGCAAGGTGTATGATTGATGGTGGAGCAAAAGCTCCATGAATAGGAAGTTTGGTAGTACTATTACTTCCATTACTAACAAGTGTTTTATTTGGATTGAAAATCAAAAGCATGCTTTGACCTGCTTTAAGAAAGACATGTCTATCCTTTTCTTCAGAAACAATTTCTAATCCTAAAATGTTGATATAAAAATCCTTCATTTTCACTAGATCGGAAGAATAGATACATGTTTCCACGATCTTTCTAAACTGCAATTATACGTTCAATAGGAAAAATGGATATTATAAAAATGTCTTTCTCGATCAGCAGATAGTCTTTTCAATGAAGTATTTGTTGTAGCGTATGATGGTATAGTTGTTGCTCATCTTTCCTGCCAAAAATCGGGGAGGTACCTAACCTCAAAGCATTAGCAGATGTTGTAAACGCTGAGTATTCCATAAAGGAAGATGGTATGATGATAAAAGTCACGATGGATCAAATTAGCAATTATTTTGACACAGTGGAAGGAGATGACAAATGAAGAAAAAGCATCACAAACATGTAGTATGTAGTCGGCAAGTACATGGTAGGGAAATCCAAAATTTTTTTCTGAACATGTAGTGGGACATACTAGTAGATTCTTCTAAGCTATGAATGTCATTTCTGCTGCTGATGTTGTATTTGCTCCAATGACTGTGTTGTAGGTGTATAGAATTCATGGGTACTTATTGCCGCAGAATGTGGGCCTCCAAGACTAATAGTCTTACCTGATATATTCTTCAAAACTATATCCGTAATTGGCTCTCCAAATCCAAATTGACCATGATATATACACATCTGTGGGACAACAGATATTTGTGATATGTAGCCAAGGGCCAATGGAGTCAAGTCAGGAGCACGGCCAACAAGAACTTGAAATATGGGAACATTAGGAGTATTAGCATCACATGGTAAGTTCAATGCTATATGTCCTTTGCTTGCATATGGTGTTGAGTCATACAACAAAATGAATTGATTTGCGCTGAGGTTTACGCCATGGAGAGGAACCGTTAACGGTGCAATATTGATATCTGATTTATGAACATAATCCAGACTGCTAGCTATTTGTTGACTCATTGCTGAATCAAGCTTTGTCTGTTCGGCTAA
>JBJMFM010000021.1:0-19406 GCA_045808425.1 Nitrososphaeraceae archaeon
TTGCAATTTGTAATGAAGTTCCCTGTGGTGCTACCTGAGCGGTAACATTACCAGTAGACGTTTGTTTTTGTTGTGCTAATGCTGTTTGCTGAATTATTAAAGTAATTGAGTATGCCGATAAAAATACTACCACCATTATTCCTAAACAAATGATACCATTTACTATTTTATTGTCAATCATATTGTGTATATGTAAATAAAATGCTATAAAGACATGCCTATAGATAAAAGAGATAATGGTACACTGATAAGGTGGAGATCTTAGCATGATAGATCAATGCTGTTCAGGCGAGTGCTTTATAACCCAAGCTCTGCTTATTTTTCTTGCATATTGATTCAAAGGTTCTGATAAATTGCCAGTTACACAACAACCGGGAGTGCTGGTAGTTGTGTATTCATCAACTAGGTAGTTTGGGAGTCTACCGAACACTTTAAGCAGGCATTTAACAACCTTGAATTTCAGTCGAAATTATCAGATTATCCTACCAATACTATGGCATCTCCTCCTCTATTTAGGAAAGTAGCTGTTCCCGGCATCTGTGATGAATGAACAATATCTGTAACTTATTAGTCATCAAGTTTTGAATTACGAGTATAAGGTCAATGGCCCCAAAATTACAGGTTAGGTGTAGCACAGTCACTTTCTTCTTACTCCCAATAGTTAGTTAGGTAAAAATGCCACAAGCTGTATAATCAGAAGTCGGGATATAATGCTGCTACTTCGTATTATTTACACCTGACTGGTGTTTTTTAGCTTTATATACACAGATCTCTAGATAGTGCTTGTGAATACTGCTACTACTTTTCTAGTATTTTATCGATTCAAAGCAATAAATAAAGAAGAAAAAGAAAAAGCTGAAAGTGAATGGCACCAACTTAAAGACAGCTTACCTTCTGGAATCGAGCTTGTCGGAGAATACATACATTCATGGGGAACTAAATATAATGGATTCTTGCTATTTGAGGCTGAGAGTTCTGATTCGTTTTTTGATTGGTGGTCAAAGTTTAAGGATGCTATAAGATGGTACGTAGAAGAGACAGACACGATAGTGGCTAGAAGAAGATAATGATGTCGGTAGAAAGACGGCAACTACCTGTGTAACTGTCTCAGCTTCTGAAGGTATACCTCTTTTACCCCGTTTTAAATGTAAAACAAAAGAAATTATTTGATGTGACTGAATCGAACAAAATAATACATCCTATAGTGATTGACCACATTTGGGGGGAAGCTATGTCATTGTCTTCTATTCCTTCTCTAGCTTGATTCTTTCATTCTTGTTTTTATCTTTAGGTTTTTAATTCGTTATCGTTAGGCTGGCAAGATACCGGCCAGACCCTAGTTGGAAGAATGTTAAGACATAAGCAAAAATAGTTGATCTAAACGGATAGCCATTATAAGCTTTATTAGGTTACGTAACATAATTATGATTATTACTATGGCAATGAAGCGAATTGAAGCATTTATTGCATCTGAGAAGACTCCTTATGTTCTATCTGCTATAGAAAACTTGGGCTTACAGGCTACTTTCTATGAATCTAAAGGAATGGGAAAGGGGGAAAAATATACAGTGAGTTCTGGTAAAGGATCAGGAACCCAAAAGATGGCATATTCTACAAGAACTATAGTAATATCAATTGTTGATGAGAATAAGGTCGAAGAAGCAGTTTCTGTCATCAAAGAAGCAGCAAAGACAGGAACGGCTAGCGGAGGTATAGTAGCGGTTTCATCTGTTGATGATTTAACTCTGATTTGAATGCGATAATAGGAATATGAGTATGATAGACGCACAGTAATATAATCCAAAAACAATGACAACTATATCGAGTTTTTAAATTGTTATAGTTCCTTTAAATTATCAAAACGCATTTTTGAATACGCATCTACTGGTAACAAGCATTTTTTCATCCTTCCTTAATCTTTTGTGACAATATATAGCATTCTTATCGTTATCATTTGTAAAAAATTCCACACTCATTACAGAAATCGCTCTATATGATAAAGTCTTTGCCTACAGAATAACGAATTCTGGTACTGTGGACATACCTGTTTAGAATGATAATGGCATAATAAATTTAAAGGTAATCAATTTGATGTTATAGGCAATCCGAATACTTACTATTAGGGAGTAAGTTATAAGTACTGCGTCCAGTATTTTGTTTTATGGAATTTGTCGATGCTAGTATAGTAGAGCAGATCGAGATGAAAATGATACATACATCGCAGTTCGCTATCAGAGACAAATTTCAAAAAACGAGCCCTGATGATGATGCATTAGTGAACAGTATTAGAGAGCACGGCTTACTCCAACCCATTCTAATACGCCCAATTGCTCATGGGTTTGAAATAGTAGCAGGGCATAGAAGATTTCAAGCTTGCAGATCTCTTAGGTGGCGTTCTCTACCATGTAGGATTCGTGAAATGTCAGACAAGCAAGCATATGAATTACAATTGACTGAAAATATTCAACGCAAATCAATGGATCCAATAGAAGAAGCAGAAGCATTTAGAAGATATGTCATAGACTTTGGATGGGGAGGTGTGAGTGAATTAGCAAGGAGGTTAGGTATGAGCGAGGAGTATATATCACATAGAATCCAGCTCCTAAAACTACCTGATGACATCAAACAAAAAATTCTCGCACAACGACTAAACATTAGTCAAGCGATAGAACTATCAAACATACCTGCTGAAACACAATCAGAAATAATAAGCCAGGTAATAAAGAATAACCTCACCGTAAGACAGATCAGAGAGGTAAAATCGATTCTGAAGCAAGAGGATAGATGTAGTTGTCAGAATGAGTTCTCTAAAGGCATATCAAAATCAGTTCATGTAGTTCGTGTTACCAAGAAGACATCTTTGGCTCTGAAGATCACTCTTGCTCGACTAGATAACCTGATAGACGAGATTCATAGCACCATTCAGCCAGAAGAGAGACTCGAAATTATCAATTTTCTGATGGCAACCAGACTGAAGATCCATGATATGATTGACGAAACTATACGTTTCAAAAATATGAGTTTAAGATCCATGAGGAATTAAAAGACTCCGCTGCTGTGGTATGCGTAATGATGCCGACACCAATTAGTTAACTATTTTTCTTATATTTTCCTATTGTTACACATTGGTTTTTTTGTTCCACGGTAATTTCCCAATCCAAAGATACGATAATGTAAGGAACCGACTTTGAAAGTGAAACGTCAAGTGCACAGATCAAGATAATCAAAAATAAATATTAGCAGTTGACATGGCAGAGCAGTCAAAGGAAATGAAGGATAGAACATTGATTCTTGCATCTCCATTTAATTCTGGGTTGTAAGTTGTTAGGTGTCGAAATGCCCAAGACAGTCGAAGAAGGTGCACGAAAATGTTCTAATGGCAGCCCTATTTCCAAGGTATGCCAATTCGTAAGTCATTTGAAACCGAACTCGTAGTTATTGGAAATAAAAAACATATCTAGATTTAACAGGACATTTCTAGACAGTGTTTCAGAAGCTGTCTCACAAAATGCTCCTTGTGTGTGTTGATAATAAAGAAGCAGAAAATTCAGTAGAAATTATAAATTCTGTTTTAAAACATTGGTTAGAGAAACTATCTCAGCTTATGCAATAATATGGAGACTGCCTTATAGCATATCACGAGTAATGTGCAAACTGTCAAAATGCTTCAACTTCATGCAAGGTTATCAACCCATTTTCCCCTATCATGCTTTTAATTTGTGTAAGCAATGGCTCTAGTTTTGATTTCTCTTCTATTATTTCTATAACCATTGGCATATCGATAAGTATCCCTTCCATATAGACAGTTGATCTTCCGCGTTTATCAAAGCCGTCCACGCCAGTCCATACAGTAGCACCAGAAACTTTAGCTCCCATAAGGAATTCTATCAATAACTTTTCCAGTCTTTTTCCATGTAATTCGTCATTTCGTTTGATTCTGATAATGAGACACCACATTGTCATTTTCATTTATAGTTCTGCCCTTCTCCTTTGTTATTGATAAAGGAACGTTAAACCTCACTAATAGATAAAGCAGCCTTGTAGAATGGGAGACAGCTTATACATCGGGGAAAACACCACATTTATCAGCCTTAAATTTGTAATCCCAAGGGACCCGATAATTGTAAGTGATTAGCATTATCTCCGATTTAAATGCTTTATACGGAAATATTTCGAGGGTAGCAAAAAACTAAACTTTTTTATGCAATATTCTAAAAGAAAGGGCAATCTTTTGACCGATTAATGGTCATCAAAAAGCCTTCATGGCTAGTAATTCTTTGTGACGTACATTAAGCCTTCTAGACTACAAATGTGATTGTGGAAAGAATTCATGCATACGGTAAATTTTATCAACAACTAAAGTTATGATCAATACCCATACAATGATGAGGTAGAAAAAGCATATAGAGAATAGGCAAATGTAGATGAAAATGGTAAAATTGCGAAGATGAAGATAAAGAATCTGTGAGCAGCATACCAAACATATCCATCTATTTTTTTAGCGTAAAGTGTATGGCTTGCTGCTATGGGATAGATCTATATCGATGATATAATGCTTATTCTATAGGGCCACGAGATCATATAACTTTTCCCTCAGTAGAACTCTAATTTGCTACTAGACTTCACTGAAAAGTAAGTATCCACTATTTTGTTCTTAACCATACAAATCTAACATGTGGCTACAAATATTATTTATACTTGATAGGAAGATTCCATATACAACTAACAGATGATCTCAGCGAATCCTTTACTATGGTCACTCTAATTCAGACATCATTATTTCTATCATCTTTAAATGATAAATACATACAAAAATGCCGTGTCGACCCATCTATATGCGCTGTACGAATACCATAGCTTCCCTTTATGGTCTCGACAAAATCCATTAATTCATTATTATGCATTACTATTGAGGATGTTCCATTGTTCATAGCTTCTGTGATTGCACGATAAGTCCAATGGCTTTTCTCTACCTTAGTTAGGTCAATATCTACTGAATTGCAATTAATTTCCTCTCTCTGGACTCGACGTGAGTTAGGTACATAGTGCTGTTGTTGTTCTTCTCCGCTATCTCCACCTAGTTCAGAAGGACGATTGTTACTCTGTCTCTGTAGATCGAATTCACCACTACAAGAAGCTGAAGATGTAAACTCTTCCGTCCTTAAACAAATTTTATTTTGAGGAAAATAACACCAGTAGATGATTATCAATTGTACAAGAAGATTAATTAATGCTTTTTTTGACGCGTTTTGGATATCTTGAACGTTTATTTGAGCATCTGCAACTTTTTTGGGATCACAAATATGTGGAGAAGGCTTGGTAGATTTTATTAATGATTTCATATCTTCACTGTTACTATATATTGGATCAACCCAGCAAGCACAACAATTATTACAAGTACGACCCCGAAACCCAATATTTTTATTGTTTCTGATTATAGAATCCAATATTAATAATGCTGCATAGTCTTTGGCCAACTTTGGCGTTCTATTAATGCCCTTTAATGGCTGCATAATAAGGATGGATGCCATGTGAGTTAATGGGTCTGGAGGAGGAGAATATGAAGATTGAAATTGTTTCGACATGTTCTGCTGAGATGTTATACATTGTTTCTATAAAAATTTCTATGTTATTGCTATAGACTTTTATAACTTAATTTCTATACTAAAAACGATCGGAGGCATAGGTATAACTATAAAGGTCAGTGCGGATCCCTGTAAATTTAAGTCTCTTCCATTCTTGGCTAACTTACTGCAGTTACTGCAGTAACTTCAATTCAGCCATATTACACATTATGACAAATGGAGATAAAGTATTTCATGTAAATCTGTAATATTTGTAGAACCCAAAGACCTAACAGTAAGCCATATTTAGCAATAAAATCTTTAATTTGTTAGATATTATTTCATATCTAAAAAGCAGATCGGTGATCTGAACCTCCGAGTACAAGGATACATGATGTATAGTTTACAACCGATCGTCAGCTTTACTTCATTAAGTATTGCATATTCAAGTGAACCAGGGGTATACTTTGTGATGATAGCGGCAAGTATATAACTTTACAGAATCGCTTGTCCTTAAATATATAAATATATATATTTAAGGTAAGATAATAAATGTAAACTAAGACCAATCAAAAAGTACCCATGGCGACAATTTTAGATTCCTATTGTTGTTCACGGACCTTTCAACTATTACCAAGATTATATTTACGATATATTAATAAATAAATATATCTTAAAAACCGTTAAAAAATACTTCTTCAAAAAGAAATTTCATGGCATCTGCTGTTTATTCTACTGGGAACCCTGCCTTGGACTTCTTCTTCACATTGTTCAATGGAATTGCTGAAGTTCCATTGTTCAGTTCTCCGATCACAGGAATTTTGATTTTAGCAGGTGTATTTGTGGCATCGAGAAAGGCTGGCGCAATGATGGTCTTGTCTGGACTAATAGGTGCTGGAATGGCTATTCTATTTGGTGCGCCATACGGGCTGGTTACGTTTGGTCTGTTTGGTTATAACTCTATTTTGACTGGCATGGCGTTTTGGTCTGGCCCTTTTGTAAAGGCAAATAAAGCTACATTATTCATATCAGTTTTTGGCGCTGCTGTCACTGCAGTGACTTGGATGGCATTCGCCCATCTCATGGGCGACATGTTCACCTTGAATGGCACAAAGACCTCATGGGCAATTCCTGGATTTACATCATCTTTCATTTTTACGACTTGGGCTATGATGTATGCTAGCAAAAGGTACGGACATGACATCTGGCCAGCACCGGGTCCACCTCCAAAGGAAGAATTGATCGCAAATAGTGGTAATCCAACTGCAAATGGTGACTTCAAATGGACTGCAAAAGAATTTATTGTAGCCACCTTAAAGGGTGTGTCTCAAGTCACTTTCGTTGAGAACTGGAAGACAGGTATTTTCTGGGTGGTAGGTCTTACTCTTTCATTTGAGCTAGCACCTCTTATTGCGGGACAGGCTAGGCCATGGTTTACCAATGGATATACATCTCAATGGAATGAGTTTTCACCTCTATATCTAGCTGGATTGATGGCTCTTATAGGATCAGCAGTAGGAGCTGCCTTGGCAATTCTAACAAAATTACCAACTGCAGAGATAAGATTAGGATTGCATGGATTCAATCAAGTACTTGTAATGATAGCTCTTACTAGTTTCATACCATTAACTCCACAATCATTCATGATGGCGCTTTTGGCCACTGTTGCGTGTTCGGTAGTAGTAATGCCGGCTTTGCAGAGATTTTTTGGAATGTGGGGATTGCCCGCTCTAACAGGACCTTTCGTATTTACGGCATGGGTATTTTTGCTAGGAATTTCAGGTTTTTCTCATATCCCGGCAGGAATTGGCTGGTCAAGACCAGCCCCATGACGCGGAAAAGGCTGCTCGGCTATACACTCAAGATAGACAGTCTCTTTTTTTGCATAGTGCGATCCTTTTCTTTAATAAGCAAACTAAATCCAAAAGGCATTTACGTGTATAAATGACATAAAAACTGCATACGCGTGTGTATTATTTATGAAATCAGATGAGTTTGAGCAGTTCTTGAAATTTGCAGGAGATCATTCTTTATATGACAAATCTGACGCTGAGAAGATTCACACTTTTATTTCTTGGTGCAAAAGAATTGGCGTTGAGGAAGTCATTATGAGATTAAGTTCTGAAACTAAAGGTGGTTGGGGTAAGAATTTTTTGCTTGACTTTACCACGCATAGGATAGTAATTAGCAAGAAAAAATTTATCAGAAAATTTGTAGATGTGGGATATATCGCTGGAATGGCACCATTCCCCTATATGCTAGTTTCAAAACAAAAATTGGAACTATCTGATTTGAAAAAGGGTTCAGCAATAATGATAAATCCAGAAGATAGCCTTGAAAAAGATAGCTCGTCGAATTTCTTTATCCCATATTCAGAAATACGTGAAGTTATTATTCGGAAAGGAGTAGAGAGTGTAGTAACAAACATGCTTGGTAGCATGATAACAGCAAATTTTCTTACAATCAAGACATCAAGAAAAACATATGACTATAGGCTGCCGGTAAGTAAGAATGGGACATTCGAGCAAATCCATTATTGGCTTTCTGTAGTAGTTCCTGCCAAAGTTTTTGCTCATTAATTTTACGTGTACATATAGCCGACGTCGGCTAGACATATATATATACAAAGAAAATGAATTTAGAGCATAAACTACTCATATATATAAATTAGTAATTTTAAATTTAAAATAATTCAAACCTTTACTATAATTGAGGTATATAGACTGAAATGATGTTAGCACCAAGGGAAGTTGACAAGATGATGATTTGGACAGCTGCACAGATAGCAGAAGGACGAAGGAAAAAAGGAGTAAAATTGAATTATCCTGAGACAGTTGCTTATATTGCCAATTATGTTGTGGAAGGAGCTCGAGAGGGAAAGAGCGTAGCCGATCTCATGAAATCTGCAAGGGAAATATTAACGAAAAAAGATGTTATGCCAGGAGTAGCAGAACTAATACATACAGTACAGGTAGAGAGTACGTTTCCAGATGGCACAAAACTAGTGACGGTGCATGATCCAGTTCAATAGGTGATTAATGATGGTAATTAAATCAACTAAAAAAACAAAAAAAAAGATCTCAGAGAAAGGAGGCTGTTACTTATAAAATGATACCAGGCGAATATATCCTATCCTCAGAACCTGTCATCTGTAATCCAAATAGAAAAACTGTTAAGATCACTGTGAAGAACACTGGAGATAGACCTTGCCAAGTTGGTTCACATACTCACTTCTTTGAGGTAAATAAAGCACTGGATTTTCCTAGGGAAAAGTCCTATGGATACAGACTTAATATTCCAGCTGGCACTTCTATAAGATTTGAACCAGGCGATTCAAAGGAGGTAGAACTTTGTGAATTGGGAGGAAGTCGCATAGTCTATGGCTTTAATGGTTTGACAATGGGTGGAGTAAAATCTTCAGTTGGTAGAAATGCAGCCATGCAGAGGGCTAGAGAGCGAGGCTTCAGAGGAGCATAAGAGAGGAGATAGAAGAATAAAAATGGTTCTTAAATTAACACGCAAACAATATACAGATCTGTTTGGAGCAACATTAGGCGATAAAGTCAGACTTGGGGATACAGACATACTCATAGAAGTAGAAAAGGATCTCCTAACACCAGGCGATGAATGTGTGTTTGGTGGGGGAAAGACATTAAGAGATGGGTTGGCACAAACATCAGGAGTTACTAATGCAAATGGTGCTCTTGACTTTGTTATAACAAATGCAGTTGTTTTAGACCCTGTACTTGGCATAGTAAAAGCCGATATTGGTATAAAGGATGGCAAGATTGCGGGAGTTGGAAAGGCAGGCAATCCTTACACAATGGACAAGGTAAGTACAAACATGGTAGTGTCGGCCTGTACTGAGGCTACTGCAGGCGAGCATACTGTATGCACCCCAGGGCATTTTGATACTCACATACACATGATATCGCCTCAACAATACGTAGATGGAATAAGTAACGGCATCTGCAATATGATCGGAGGCGGAACTGGTCCAGCCGATGGTACAAATGCAACTACTTGCACCCCAGGCGTCTTTAATATTAGCAGGATGATGGAAAGTGTAGAGGACATACCAATGAATTGGGGCTTCTTGGGAAAAGGTAATGATTCTCATCCATCGCTAGCAACGCAAATGGAGCAAATAGAAGCTGGAGCATGTGGGTTAAAGGATCATGAGGACTGGGGAACTACTGCTGCAGTTTTAGATGCATCTTTAAAGGCAGTAGATGCTACTGACACACAGCTAGCTATTCACACAGATTCAATCAATGAATGTGCATATGTAGAAGACACAATAAATGCCATCGATGGAAGAACATTGCATACTTATCATACTGAAGGTGCTGGAGGGGGTCATGCGCCAGATATTATGAAAATTGCCGGAGAACAGTTTGCACTTCCATCTTCTACTAATCCAACTAGACCATATACAGTAAATACTGTGGATGAGCACTTGGATATGTTAATGTTTTGTCACCATCTAAATCCTGCAGTTGCTGAGGATGTTGCATTTGCAGAATCCAGAATAAGAGCTGAAACTATAGCAGCAGAAGATGTTTTACATGACGAAGGTGTACTGAGTATGTATTCTTCTGACAGCCAGGCAATGGGAAGAATAGGTGAAGTGGTGATACGCGCATGGCAGACAGCAGATAAAATGAAAAAGATGAAAGGCAAGCTACAGGAAGAGGAAGATGCGGATAATGACAATTTCAGAGCAAAAAGGTATATTGCAAAAACAACTATAAATCCAGCTATTACGCATGGTGTAGCAGACTATTTGGGTTCCCTTGAAGTTGGCAAATATGCTGACATTGTAATGTATCCAACGGCGTTCTTCCCAGCAAAGCCAAAAATGGTATTTAAGGGAGGGTTCATAGCCTGGTCAATTATGGGTGACCCTAATGCTTCTCTTCCAACACCTGAGCCAGTATTCTACCGGCCGATGTTTGGAGCAATGGGAAAGGCAGTAAAGAAGACATGTTTCACCTTCACGTCAAAGGCAGCAGTAAAACTAGGAGTACCTGAGAAGCTGGGTCTTGAGAAAGTAGTGTTGCCAGTGAAGAATTGTAGGACTATAGGCAAGCAGGACATGATGTGGAATGACAAGACCCCAGAGATAACAATAGATCCGGAAACATACGAAGTTAAGTTGGACGGAAAAATTGCAACTGTCGATCCAGCCAAGGAACTCGCTGCAGCCCAAAGATACTTTATGGCATAATAATAATGCCAAGAGTAGATTTATTGCGGCAGCAACAACAACAAAAACAACAACAGCATCAGCTTCAGCTGCATCGCTAACCGAAGCTCTCTTTTTTGTTTTTTATTAATCACATAACATATACCTTTATTTTCTCTAATTGAAATAGTGATACCTGATGTCAACTCCTAATTATGGTGTATGGAGACCAATGGCAGAGAATGTGGAGTTCAATGCCTTAGAATCAAATTCCAATGCAGTAATGGCCATAGCAGATACAGTAAGGACAACACTGGGGCCCAAAGGATTGGACAAGCTTCTAATAGATCAAGCTATGAACAGACACGTGTCTAACGACGGTGTGACGATTTTGCTTTCTCTCCGGGCTATACATCCAGTTGCAAGAATGATTGTACAGATAGCAGAAAGACAGGAGCAATTGGTTGGTGATGGAACAACAACAGCTGTAGTAATGGCAGCTGAAATGATAAAGGACGGAAAGAGACTCATAAAGGAACTTGGTGTGCATCCAACAAAAGTCGTCGAAGGAATAGAAAGTGGAGTCAAACATGCTTGTCAAATACTGCAAAAAGAAGCAAGGAAGATCGCTTTAGATGATAATGCATTAGAACAAATAGTCAAGACATCCCTGTCATCGAAGATGGATGGACAGAAATTGTCTTCGCTGGTTATTTTGGCGTTAAGATCTGTGGGAAAAGCCGCAATGTATAATGGGTCATTTGATTTTGACAAGTCGATAATGGTTATTCGAAGGACCAATATGGAAGACAGAGTAGTTAACGGCATAGTGCTTGAAAGAAAGAGAATGGATCCAGATATGCCTGTGGAACTAAACCATGCAAGAATAATGATCGTTAAATTCGATTTGAAGCCTGTTAAAGAATCCTGGTTAAAGGAGAATAGCAAGTATCAAGAAATCCTTAATATGGAAAATGACAGACTGGTAAAGTCAAAAGAAATAGTTGATACGATGTTAGCAACTGGTGCAAATACATTTCTCATAGCATCTCCTGAAGTAGATCAAATTGTTGAGGATTTGCTTGCATCGCTCAAGGTATTTGCAGTTCGCATATCTACAGAAGAGATAGAATACCTATCGCGTTATACTAACGCCAAGCCTATTAGAATGATCGAAGATCTAAAGAAACCGGATATTCTAGGCAAAGCGGATCATGTTATTGAAGACGAAGACAATGGGGTAATTTACATAGAGAATGGTGCTGGCAGGAATATGGTTACAATGATAGTTTCTGGTACAACTAAGGAAACATCTCTTGAGCGCTGGAGGGCAGCCATAGACGGCGTAAATGCCGCCGAAGCAGCTCTCAATGAGGGTATCGTAGCTGGGGGCGGAGCAGCAGAATTACATACCATAGAAAAAATAAAAAATCTTAGACTAAAAGGCCTAGAACAAGTGGGACTTGAAGTAGTCATTTCAGCTCTAGAGAGTATTATGCGCCAGATTCTTACGAATGCAGGATTTAATGGACTCGAGAAGGTTATGGCTGCAAAAGCTTCTTCTGACGGCTTTGGTATTGACATTGACTCTGGTGAAGCAGTAGATATGTGGAAGAAAGGTGTGCTTGATCCTGTGCTTGTAAAGACAATGGCACTACAGGCTGCAGGAGAGATATCTAAATCTGTTTTGCGCATAGATAGAAACTTGGCCGCAGAGGATCTAAGCCCGCAAGCTGTGTCAGAGACAAAGAGGTGAAAATACCCTATGTTAATTCGTCACTGCGTTGAAGAATCAAATATAGACGAAAACTTAGTCATAAAAGATCCTACAAAGATAATACATGCTGTAATTGTTGGAGGTAGAATTAAATCAATGTCCGGCCTAATAGATCCTGCGTCGCACCTTAACCTTGATTATCCAGATCACAAGGTTACGGCCTGCATTATTGTTGAAAAATTTGAAATGGGTGCCAAAGCGATATTTGGAGACAGAGGACTTATTTTTGCAAATGTGGATACAAGATCAGCTTTTGATCATTATGGTAATGTAGACTATACACAAAGATTATCTGATATGATTGAAGCAGTAAAGAAGAAGAAATCTGAAGAAAAAAAGATCATCACCACGAAGCTGGAGAAAAGAGGTGAAAAATGCTGATTACTATCGACTCGGTGATTGGAAACATCAAAAAGGACTACAATCTTGGACAAAAATATGATGAGATGTGTGTAAGAGCAGCTTGTGAAACCATAAAGATCAGTAGATTGGAATCAGAACGAATCAGAATGAGAAAGACTTCTGACAGAGGTACAGATATTGCTTTGACACTTCCGCAAGGTACACGGCTCAGGCATGGTGATGTTATCATATTAACAAAAGATAAGATAGTCATTGTAGAGATAGAACCAGAAAATGTAGCAATGGTCGAGGTCAAAGATAATATACACGACAATGACATTATCAAGGTGCCTGTTACCATTGGTCATACAATAGGCAACCTGCATCGTCCAATAAAGCTAGAAGAAAATAGGATTTATTTTCCAATTCAAGCAGATTCTGAGATAGATATGTTCAAGAAGCTTTTTGCATCAGTAAATGAACATATAGAAATCAAGAATACAAAGATGGTCTTTGAGCCTGATGAGGGTATGAGTATACATGAGCACTGATAATTATAAAATAACTCTAGAAGAATTAAGTATTCTGCAACTTTCTGATTCTTTCTTTCCTACGGGCATGTACGCAATGTCGAATGGACTTGAAGCATTATTTTACAGTAAAAAGATAAAGCACGCAAATGAGTTACGGGATATTATTAAAGTATATGTGGAACATCAAATAGGACCTACAGATTGTGCCGCTTTAGGAAATTCCTATGAGTATGCAAAAAGAACAGATTTGCAAAGAGTAATAGAGGTAGATCAAATAACATTTTCAATGAAACTTATCCGAGAGATAAGAGAGACATCGACTAGAGCTGGTACTCAGCTACTCAAATGCTTAAGCTATTTTATAACAGATAACGAATTATTAAATAAATATCAGCAAGCGATAAAGAACAGGCAAGCTTCCGGCGTATATCCTGTAGCGTTTGCGATTGGCAGTAGCGCTCTAAATATCCCAAAGCATAAGGCAGGCCTTATGATGATTTACGCTTTTTCGGTAAGTATGGTTGGAGCAGCGTTAAGACTAGGTATGCTACAGCATTTTGATGGTCAGAGAATTATTCATGAATTAAAACCCAACATTATACAAACAGTAAACAATAACATTGATAGACCACTAAAGAGTATGTGGCAGTTTGCGCCGGGTATAGACATAGTTCAGATGGCCCATGAGAGAATGCCTTCAAAAATGTTTATTACTTGATTGGGACGTACTTTTTTCATGAGCTCTAAGCGAATACCTAGAGTGGGAATTGGTGGGCCAGTTGGCTCAGGAAAGACCATGCTAATAGAGCAGATAGTACCTATATTGTCAGATAGAGGTTATAGAGCAGGCATAATTTCAAATGATGTAGTTTCTAGAGAAGATGCAGACAGGATGAGGAAGAATCTAGCTGCGGAAAGGGGCTTGATGCCTGAAGATTTGGTAATTGGGCTAGCGACCGGTGGGTGTCCACATACAGCGGTACGCGAAGACCCATCAATGAATATATCAGTAGTTGAGGAGATGGAATTAAAGCACAATGACCTTGATTTGATCATAATTGAGAGTGGGGGAGACAATATTACAACTACATTTAGTCCCGCTTTAGCTGACTACTTCATCTATATTATAGATGTGTCCGGTGGTGATAAATATCCCAGAAAGAGAGGTTTGGGCATAGAAAGTTGTGATCTTTTGGTAATGAACAAGATCGATCTTGCACAATATGTTGGAGCAGATCTTAGCATTATGGAAAGAGATGCGAAAGCTGTAAGAGAAAATAAACCGTACGTATTAGTTAATTGTAGAACTGGCCAAGGAGCTAAGGAAGTGACAGAACACATAATAAGAGATGTTCTTTTTGAATCCCCTCCAAAAGCTGTTGCAAAAAGCTAAATAGATTAGGTATAGTATGAATGAGTAACTTAGAGTTTTATACTCCAGATGATGTTCCTCCTGAAGTATTAGCATATGGGTCACACCTAACACAGCTAGAAGTAGGGAAAGCAGGAAAGATTGGTGCGCTCACATTAAGGCTAGAACAAGATTCAGAAAATGGCAAGACCACTGTTAAGGAACAGTATTCAAAAGTTCCTCTTTTTACTCAAAGAGCATTGTATCTGGAGGAATCATTACCTTCAATGGCTTACATGTACATAATATCTCCATCTGGAGGTATATTGCAGGGAGACAGATACAGGATTGATATAACGCTGAAGAACAATGCGTCTGCTCATATAACAACACAAGGTGCTACAAGAATATACAGAATGGAAAAAAATTATGCTACTCAGATAGTAAATATTGTTGTTGATGATAGCTGTTATTTTGAATTTATTCCTGATCAAATAATTCCTTATCGTGACTCACGTTTCTACCAAACAGTAAACTTGAGTGTTCATGATAATGCAACGATGGTTTATGCAGAGATGATAGTTCCAGGAAGAGTTGCCAGTGGAGAATCATTTGCGTATGATATATGCTATATGAAGGCCTTAGCAAAGAATCAAAATAATATATTAAGGTTCATCGATGTTGCAGTATTAGAGCCTAAGAAGCGTAGTTTAAATATTCTAGGAATACTGGACAGATTTAGCGTCATAGGAAATATGTATATACTGACAAAGACAAAATATGTCACAGAATTAGTCGCAGATATAAACTCCGCACTGCAAAAGTTTAGCAATATTTCAGGAGGAGCAACAATATTGCCTCATGACTCTGGTGTCATAATAAGGATACTTGGGGAGATTGCTCAGGACATTAGAACTGCCATGTATGAGATAATCAAAATAATAAGAAGCGTAATACTCAATGCATCCTTTAGTGGAATAAGGAAGGGATAGAAGATATATTGTTATACACAATTAAAATTACATTTGCAGTATCATTGATTTGAAATAAATCATATACGCATTTGTTATTCCTATCATGTCCTACCTGTAATCCAAAACTCGGTAGCCTTTATCCTGTGTCCAGTCATATCATGATGCATATTAGCAATCCATAATTTATCGAATACTTCATTACATTCTTCGCACCATGCAGTATAACTTTTTCTGTGTCTATCAAATGCATTCATGTAACGTATACCATGTAAATGTATTGTAAGTCGTGGGTAAATGTGTTTGCATCAAGATACATATTTTCCAAGATTAGCTAAATGAGTAATTCATATTAAGTAAATCATTTATCCAACCAAGTATAGTAAAATTATCTAAGGATTACTTCTGTAGGAATAAATTGCTCATCTGGATATAGTTTTTTAACAAAAGTCAGCATTTGAATATAGCATTTATTGCCTTCAAATGTTTTAGTAGTTAATACACCTTGAAATATATTTGCCCTTATTGTTATTGCATTTGGCCTTAGCTCCAGTTGCATTTTAAATGATTCCATAATGATGTAGATTTTCTATGAGAATTTATTGTTTCTACCTTATTATTACTCTATACGCCTGCCGGCCGCTCATCCTAATCTAAAATTAATTCTATACCATCAGTATCATGTACCATGTATAGGGTTTTTATATTTCTATCATACATTTACAATCAGTCAAAATAGGCAGTAAGCGATAGCTACTCTATATTCTAAACTATATTCTTTTTACCCAAAAATTCGCTTGCGCGGAGAGACTTTGATGAACTGAACTCTCTATGCCATAAAATAAACGATTAAGTTCAAGGTGATAGGTAAACTCAATTTTTTGTATATTCATGGCTTCTTTTACTACTAATCAGTTGCGCTCGCTGCAACTATCCTCATAACGATAAAACTTGTGCTGTGGTTCATGCTAGTTAAGCATGTTAGCGATGTTAAGGATGTTTTCCACATTATTATACTCGATAAACTTTTTACTTTTCTATATGTGAAGAGGCAATATCAATTGCTTGATCTACTGTTGATACAAAAATAATACCATCTCCCTCTTCACCTTTATCTCCAGTTCTGGCAGATTCGGTAATCGCTTGAATAACTGAATCTAGTTGGGAATCTGGAATCACGATTTCAAATTTTATTCTGGGAACAAGATCATAAGAGACTGGCATTCCTCTCCATTGTAAATGAAGTTCTCTTTGCTTACTCCACCCTGAAACAGTAGAAATCGTCATACCCATGATTCCTTTCTGCCGCAGATGTTCCTTTACAATAGGCAGTCGCTCTGATCTTACAATTGCCTCTATCTTCCTCATTGCAGTAGCTTTGCTCCTATACTCTTAAAATGGTTATTGTTTTTTTCATTTTTGAATTAAAACTAGCAGCAAATATTTCATACAGTCAAGATTAAAGAAAGAAAGAAAGAACTGTTATTGTTCTTATCAGTAAGTCAAAGATATGCTTTTTCTGCATGCTGGCTTATATCCAATCCTATGTCTTCCTGTTCTTCTCTAATTCTCAATCCCATTGTTGCATCAATTATCTTTATAATGACCATAGTTCCTCCAAATGCCAAAGCAGCAGAGGCCGCTACTCCGATAGCTTGAATGCCTATCTGTGTCGGATTTCCATACAGTAGACCGTTTGGCCCTGCTGGATTAATAAGAGTGCTTGCGATAAATCCTATTGCTAATGTCCCTATAATACCTGTAACACCATGGACTGAGCTAACGTCAAGTGCATCGTCTATCTTCAGGCGTTCCTTCAATAGGATGATTGCATAAAATGAGGCAAAACCTATCACTATACCTAAAATTAATGAATTCTGAACACCAATGAACCCAGATGCAGGGGTAATTCCAGCCAAACCAGCTATTGCACCATTAATGGCGGCTACTGCAGAAGGCTTCCCTGACCTTTTCCATGAAAGCATAATCCATACTATAGAGGATGCTGCAGATGCAGCATGAGTTACTAGTAAAGTATTAGCCGCTAGTGATCCAGATGTTAATGCACTGCCTGCATTAAATCCAAACCAACCTATCCATAATAGCGAACCTCCGATTGCGGCAAGAGGTATATTATGTGGTCTGAAGATATCAGGTCCAAAGTTCTTTCTTCGACCAAAAACAAGCGCAGCAGCAAGCGACGCCATACCAGCGCTAGTATGAACTACAATGCCACCTGCAAAATCAAAGACACCAAGCCCAGCAAGCCACCCTTTACCCCAAACCCAATGAGCTAGCGGATAATATACGATAATACTCCACGAGATAATAAAAACAATGAATGAACTAAACTTCATTCGCTCAGCAAATGCTCCAGTAATGAGAAGAGGTGTGATTACAGCAAACATCATTTGGTACGAAGCGAAGCTAACTCCGGGAATAGATGGGGCATAATTTAATGGTTTATCAAAAGGAACATTATTGAAAATTATCCAATCTAGACCACCAATGATACCTTGTAATTGTGACGGGGCAAAGACCAAACTAAAACCTATACTTATCCAAAGAATTGAAAGGATTGCAAGGCCACTAAATGTTTGCATAATTACGGAGATTGAATTTTTACTTCTAATAAGACCTGATTCAAAAAAACCTAAAGCAGGTATCATTAGCATGACTAAACCGGTAGAAACAAGCATCCATGAAGTATCTCCGGCACTTATTGACATTTTACGTAGTAAGAAAAAAAGGTATCGCTTATAAGAAGTTCTAGTTATTATCCAATATCTCTTCATATGCTTTGGAAAATAGTCTTTCAGCTTCTTTCGATATTGAATTCATTCCAACAAGAGATTTCTCTTTTGATGTTTGACTTCGATTGCTGTCTTAAGTAGTCTAAACCTCTGCTAATAGTAGAGTCACTTATTTGTAATTTTCTGGCTATCCCTGTTTGACATTGACCTTACTGCTCAGTTCAAATGCCTGTCTTCTACGCCATTTGGGCTTCATTTCTGTGCTCATTTCTTGCATTTTTCCCTCGTGATTTGTTAACCTCTTGCTGTTTCATGCTCCCTGTTGTAGCAGCTATTGCTGGAAGATAGCTTTATGTATTTACAAAAACTACTCTGTTGAGTCTTGCTAGTATTCATGTATAATTGTTGAAATTGTTTATTTGTTATGAATAATGCTCAAAATGCTGCAAGAGTTTATTATAGACAAGTTCTAATCAGCTTATATGGGCGCGGTAGCCATAAACCCGAGCGTAAGCTCTGATATTCCTAATCCTGTAGCCTTCTTTATCCAAATATCCAAAGATGTTTATTAGAAGAATTGGCGTTATTATTATTATCGTTATTCTCTCATATTCAAAGAGAGGATTATCAACACCATTTTTCTCAGGTTCTCAGGTAAGCCAATGATATGATTAAAGTAGCAGTGTACATTTGTTTTGATATCTTCTTGCTTATGCTCTTTATATTCCATATCCAAAAGGCTTTATTCTGCAATCATCCAAACATTCTGGATTCTTGCATTGTTGCCTCTAAACCAACTATCTTCTTAGGTCTTTGAATGTCACTAGACTATGATAGATCCATTAGCTTTTGATTTTTCTTTGTAATCCCAAAGTGTATATCAGCATTACGGAATTTTATAGTAAATCTTCTTTGAATAAGAACCAC
>JBJMFM010000022.1:0-18047 GCA_045808425.1 Nitrososphaeraceae archaeon
TATGGAATAAATAACTTTTAGCAATAATTAAAACCTAAAGCCGTCGCCTATATAAGTACTAATTAGAACAATTCACATATTCAACAGAACCTAAAATCAGTCAAAGTCTGCGTTGTACGCTGGGTGATTACGCTCCATACCAGCGTTAATGGGCCAAATTTGTTAGTATCTTAAGCAAATACAGTGTCTATATATTGGTACCATCGTCATATCATATACAAATAAAAAAATCATATGTAAATGATAATAAGATACAAAACCAAGAATTATTATTAACATTGGATACCGTCTCTCCGATATGGCTAGGAGATTAGAAGAAAGCAAACTGCTTCCTGTATTATCTCTTAGACTATTGCAATTGTATGTTGAGCTTAAAGGTACTTCGAAATGTGTAGTTGGAGAAGCATATGGTTTTTCATCATCTTATGTATCTAATTGCAAACTGTGTTCTAAGATTGCTTGGAAGTTTATGTTTTACTTTATGATTCATTCATATTCAAAATTAGAAGAAACCAAGAGGAAGTTTGTAAAACATTGGAGTGAAAAGCATCATTATACCTGCTGATGATAAGAAAAACATTGACTGGGACGACATAATGAAGAAAGAAGCAAGAGAACAAATATGCTGACTTTGGAGAAGTTCACATGATAGTTGATAGATATTATGAAAATTCTAGTTAACCTATTCTATATGTAACTGCTTAACAAAATTATAGCAGTTCTGTGATCTTATTCTGATGGTCATTGCAATTGTTTTTATAGTTAGTTTATCAGGAGTTAAGACTAATGAAAAATCATTGCGTTTATGCCTTCCTCTTCTTTATTGCAAAGTAATCCTTATAGTAACGCCTAGGACTGTACTTATGAGCTCCTATATTTGTGGTATATCTTTTGTTAATATTGCCATAGAAATCGTTGTTCCTGACGTCTTTTGTTTTATCATCAGGATTGATTCTTTTGCTTTTTCCTTCAGCTTCCTTAGCAAAATATTTTGTTGATTGCCATCTGTAAATAAACTTACTAGCTATTATTGCACCTACAATAATAGCCCAAACCCATAGTGGAGGATTTTCCAACCTATTAACGCCGTCTATATCAAAATATATCATAATCAAATATCAAGCTTCTCATCATAACCGGGTATTTTTAATATTCAAACAGCAGTCGCCACATCGTCTTCATTTTTCAGTATCCTAAAATTAGTTTCTGTGGCTTGTAGTATTGTATATACTCGAAACTTATCCTTTTACATATTCTGCAACCACAGAAATTACTATGATTTTACCAACAAATTAAAATATTATTATCAAAAATAAATAAATAAATAATAACCTATGTAGATCTAAGAGGACTTGGGAACATTCATTTGAAAACTCAAAGAAGCAATATTGCGATATTTGATACCTTTAAGACTCGCAAAGACAAGTTTACCGGAGAGGCAAAGAGACAAAGAGGTATTATTGCTCATCTTGCTACAGAGCAGAGCCCTGAATTGCGAACTAGGACTTCAATTGCGCATGCTATTGCAAAGAAACATGATATATTGTGGCAAAATATCTATTCCGGGATATTCAGGGATCTAGAAGAGATTTTAATTCCATCGGGTATCGTAAGGATAGGGGGAAGATTGCCATTACGTCGTGGACCTAGAGCTCTACAGCTAGAGGGAGTTCCATTTTACGAGTTAACAGAAGGTGGACTGCTTGTTGCTTCATGTATAGATGAATTGGGTGCGAACAGAATGAAGATATTAGAATCATACATATCGTCTATCCCAACCGGGGATCAGAACCAGAGGGTAATGTGCATGGGGATTTTGCTCTTAATAAAAATGACTCCCTCTTTTGTATCCAAGATCATTAATGAATATATTTATGCTTATAGCAGGGGTTTAATTGAAAATCTGACACCTATGGATGTCAAAAAATTACGATATGTAATATCAAAAGAAATTACAGTAGAAAGAGAACTTGTAGGAGCCTTCGATATATTGCAAGAGGATCAGAAAGAGACTATTAGAAACTTTTTCAAAGTAATCAGTTAACAAGAGACATACATGTTATACAAAAAAAGAAAAAGAATTCAAAATACATTTGGCATTAACAACTGCCTGTAATAATTTAGATCGTTTCCTGCTTTTTCATCACATTTATCATCCACTTATAAACATATCATTTTATCTCATCCTGAGATAGATGTTATATTATGTTACAGACGTTTTTATCAACTCTTAAGGCTGCTGATTGCAAGCGGTCTAAACAAACGATGCAACGGGCCACAGAGAAGAGATGACATACAGATATTATTGCTGGCTTGCTGCATAACAACTATGAACCTAAGATAATACCCATATCCTAATCAAGATTTTCTAGCCACCTGTAAAAATAAAGCTAGCGCTTATCTATCTTCTTCTGCTAGTACTATTTACTTGCTTTACTATTGCTATTATTTTTCTTCTTTGATAACGATGATTCATCTCCTTCAATATCATCTGTTCCCCTTTCATTTACAGTGAACCTAGCATCCGAATATGGATGGTATGGAGAATCTATCATCTTTGCTATTCTATTTTCTCCAGACTTTCTGAGATATATCCTATAAGTCGAAGCATGTCCCAATACATTTCCGCCAGCTGCTTTTGTAGGATCACCAAAGAATGTATCAGGAGATGATTGCACTTGATTTGTTATGACTATAGCTATGTTATATATCTCTGCAAGCCTTATGACCTTGTGCAACATAGAATTAAGCCTCTGCTGTCTATCAGCTAGAGTACCTCTACCAGCAAACTCTGCCCTATGCAAAGATATTATACTATCAATTACAACCAATTTAGCTTTGAAATCGTCTACATATTTGCCTAGGTTCTTTATTATTAATTCTAAATGTGAGCTATTATAGACTTTGCATACAGCTATACTCTTTAGTACCTGTTCTTGTTCATAACCTCTAGATCTAGCTATTTCTTGTATTCTTTCAGGTCTAAATGTTCCCTCTGTATCTATATATATTGTATTGCCATTTAACCCACCTGATTCGACAGGCTGCCTTGCCATAGCGCATAGAGTATGACATACTTGTGACTTCCCAGAACCAAATTCTCCATAGAATTCAGTTACAGCCTGAGTCTCTATTCCTCCAAGCAAAAGATCATCCAGAGCACTAGAACCAGTAGAGCATCTGAGCATGGATCTTCTTTTTTCAAGAGCTGCATCAGCTGTAACAAATTCTTTCTCTAATACCTTAGAATCCCTTAATAGCTTCTGAGCTGCAATTACAAATGTTGCAGCGCTTTCTTTTGAAGCGTTAATATCTACTGCTAATTCTTCTGCACTTGTTACTGCAAGATCCATTACTGAAACAATACCTGCTTCTTTTAGCTTCTTGGCTGTTGTAGGACCAATCCCTTCAATATCTTGTATATCTAGCTCTATTGTAGATGATGGTAAAGAAGTTTCAGACTCTGTTATCGTGTTTGCGCTAGCGCTGTAATCATCACTGGTTTTTATTGTACTATTGGTATTATTATCATCTTTATCAGGCGTATTACTCACGTATGTTTTTCTATCTGCCATATTAATATAAACCATTTATAGCTACCCGTATTAATAGTGGAAAGTACCCGTTAGGGAGGGAGAGACCAAGGTTTAAACGTCAGCTTAAAATATCTTGCTAAAATTGGAGTATCTTCTTTAGAGTCTTCTCTTGTTCTATATATTACTCTTGAATAAGCTACTCATTTCATGACATATCCAAGCCATTGATATTGCAGATTATGGACGAACATGCATAAAGATTTGGTAATACTTTTCTATAGCTCAGTATTAAACATTGACATTATCCTTCTTTGTCAGGAGCATTTTTCCATTATAAAGCCAAAAAGTAACAGGATTACTTTTGAATGTTTAATATAGGGAGTAATTGGTAACATCAAAAGCGATCCAAATAAATTGATTCCTGTCACAGTAGCTAAGTTTGGTGGTAGCTCCATTGGAGTAGATGGTATTCTGATACCACAAATTATTGAAAGAATAAAGCAAATGATGAAGCAGACGAAGGTCGTCGCTGTTTTTTCTGCGCCTTTGATTATGTATGAAGATCGGGCGAGATCTATGACTGATGTTGCTATAATTGTAGGAAGAAGCTATGCATCTTCTAATCCCGTGGAAATTGACGTTTTACGTGAAGTTTATGAACAAATTGCTGCAGCCCATGTCTCTAAAAGTCTTCGAGATAATTTCCTTGAGACTCTTGATAAATTCTATAGACAGGTAATAATCTCCCTTAAGCAGGCAACTGAGAACAAGCGTTTTGTTGATGTAGCAAGGTCTAGAACACTTGCATATAGCGGAGAAATTACAATGTCTTATCTTATGGACTACGTTATGCGTAGCCATGATATAAAGTCTGATCATGTTAGTATTGAAAAGTGGCCGATAATTACGGACGATAACTTTGAGGCTGCCAACTTTATGGTTGAAGAATCGAAACAAAGCAATGAGCATATAATTGATCTAGTAACATCAAATGAAGTTGTTTCTATGGGTGGTTTTATAGGCAAAACCACCGATGGACTTGAAACTACATATGAACGTGGTGGCTCAGACAGAACAGCAGCAGACATTGCTATACTCTTACACGACAATTATGACATAAAGGTGGATTTTGAAAAAGATAATGCTGTACTGAGTGCAGATCCTAAAATCGTGAATGATAATCTTGAATATGTAAGATACCTTTCCTATAATGAAGCAAAACTAGCTGGTATGTTTGGGATGAAAATTCTTGATCCTGTCGCTATAAAAGAGATTGATGATAATAACTTGGACATCCCTATGGTTATTACAAATACTACAAATCCGTCCAATATTACAACGATCCAGAAAAACCCGCCATTAGACTCAAACAATTTACTAAAGATTGTTACAGGAAAGAGAAACTGCGCAATTGTAAGAATGGAGAGCATTGCAGCGTCACATTTGATAGCATCGATTGAAAGAGATAAGCAGTATCACGATTTTGTAAAACTATCTCCATACAAAAAAGACGATACTGAAATTACAAGATTACTTTTTCTTGACGCAGATTATGTTAGAAGACAAGAACGCCGTTTCAAGGCATATTATGCCAAAGTAGAAGTTGTCTATGGAAGAGGTGTGGTTACTTTAATTGGTGATCAGATGTGGCGAATGCCAAAAATTGCATCTACAGCTACTAGCACAGTTGGTGATCATGATATTAATATAATAAATCTAGATGCCCAAGAAGAGACTTCAAGAATTTTGATAGTTGTAGAAGATAAAAGTAATAATGTCAGAGACGCAATAAGGGCAATTCATGCAAGGCGAAGTAAAATTCATGATAGTGTAGTAAAACAATATGGCTAAAGGAACAATATGGATGGATGGATCTCTCGTAAAGTGGGATGAGGCAAAGATCCATGTACTTACACATGGGTTGCACTATGGAACAGCTGTTTTTGAGGGAATTCGTTGTTATAAAACTATAAATGGCCAGGCAGTTTTTCGTCTGCCAGATCACATTCAAAGGTTAATGGACAGCGGTAAGATCTATTTTATGGACCTTAGATATTCTAAGTCGCAATTACAAAATGCTGTAATTGATACAATTAAGGCAAATAAAATAGATGAGTGCTATATACGTCCAATTGCATATTATGGTTATGGCAAAATGGGTGTTAATCCTCTTCCCAACAAAGTTTCTATTGCAATTGCAGTTTGGAAATGGGATGAGTATCTAAAAGAGGGCAAGACTGAAAATGGAGCGCGGCTTATGGTTTCGAATTGGAACAGAATCGACAACAGATCAATGCCAATGCTTGCTAAAGCAACAGCAAATTATGCAAATTCTGCATTAGCTAGGGTTGAAGCATTAAAAGCAGGATTTGATGAAGCAATTATGCTGAATGTAAATGGAATGGTCGTAGAAGCAAGTGCAGAAAACATATTCATTGTAAAATATGGTTGTTTGATTACACCACCTATAACATCTGGAGCATTAGACGGTATTACAAGGGACAGCATATTGACTCTAGCAAGAGAGCACAAAATTCCCTGTGAGATACGGGATTTTTCTAGGAATGAATTATACTTGGCTGATGAATTATTTTTAACTGGAACTGCTGCTGAAGTAAAACCAGTTGGCGAGGTTGATAATAGAATAATTGGTGACGGAAAAATCGGCATAATTACTAAACAACTCAAAACACTTTTTGAAGCAGTAGTCCATGGACACGACAATAAGTTTAGCAGTAGATGGCTAATGCCTATTAATTAGATAATAGATAAAACCCAGATATGAAAGAAGCATGGTATTTCCATGATTCAAGTTGGTCTATGCGTGAAACAAATGGGTATGATGGAAGAGGTTGTAATGGTCACAGTTGCATTCCAGAATGTGAATATTTCAAACCTTCTTTATATCCTAGATTGTTACCATTATTGAAAGTATGTGAGGATAATAGACATTTGTTAGGAAGGTCATGTTTGGCAAATCAGCAACAAAAGCAGTACGAAGCTGAAACAAACGATTTCTCTGAAGATATTATGGAATAAGAAGATACACAAATTAATGAATAAATGAATGATGAATGGATGAATAAGCCAAATTTCTTTATTGGTTCTAACAAGGATTTCATACCAATCCCTTTGTATCGTTGATTCGTGCCTTTATACAGGATCAAGTCTGAAAATCAAAATTATACTTTTGTTTTCCTTGTCTTGTCTAGGTTGAAGTAGCTTTGAAACAAATAAATTGAATTATTCATTCTAATTTTTTAGATTATCTTATCCGTTTATTTACAATATTAAGAAAAAAATTTACTAATTTGACAAAATAAAATGAGAAAAATCCTTATTTAAAATGAGATAATAGAAATAATAACGACGTTCGGTAAATGGCCACGGCTGGTTTTCTATCCTACCGGGTTGAACACACAGAAACGCATTTTTTCCCCTTGCCGGTAGGATTCTTTCAGCCGACGATAATAACAAACAGATGATAAATGAAAATTACTGGTATGGGAAAAAATAATGATAGCAAAAAAACCAAATTTCCTTTATCTATTCAAATCAGACATAAACGTTACCATTAAAGATATCAAAAATGATAGGATAATACGAAAGTGAGTCTAGTTCTCTCGCATTATCCTATACGTTCTTTCTTGGGTGTTTTCCTATAGAAAATATAGTATTTCGATGGTTAAAAATGTTGTTGAGGTCAGGATAGTAGCCAAGTCTCATGATCTTATAAAATTATTCTGATGGGGTAAGGAAGGATAACGATAACCAAATTCCCTTCTTTTAACTATTCAGATTCCAAGTGAATGTTATCATTTTTAGTAACGATATTGTCATACTTTAGCATTTTTGGTAAATTTGTTTGTCTGAACCGGCTGATGGCTGTTCCGCCGGATACTTTTGAATAGGTTCATACATTTTCTTTTCAGTATCTTCTTTCATTGTATGGATACTCAAGGTTTTCTCCATAATCTTTAGTTTTCCTGCCTGTTCTTGTGCTTGAATACCCTCTTCTAACTTTCTCCATTCCATCATAATACTTGATGAGTATCTCTGTAGAAAGATCTTCTAGTCAAATAGTTTGTTTGGTGCCATCGTTCCTATTTGTTCCATATCGGTTGTATGTCTCCGCAAACTCTCTCTACTTCTTTGTCTTGAGGTGTTTTATCATCAAATTCTAAAATCTTTCTAGTTGCCAGAGTTACTTTATCAGTATGAACTACTCTACGGGCTTCTCTGTGTGTATTATCATTTAGAATTTTGAAGGCTTCAGATAATCCATTCAACTTGTCAAGCCTTCTATTATAAAAGAATGATATGATTCATAGAATACCTCAGATTACTGCAACTAATAGGCCTATCCAATCAGTTAGAAACTTGTTAATAGATTCTAAGGCTCCGGGAGCATTGGTTGTATCGATACTTTTCGAAACTAATAATACTAGCTCCTCCACAAGAGCGTCTGCCATAATACTACTACAGAGGTTTCTTAGATAGATTTAACTGATTTTTTATAAATACAGTATCTATAATGTGAATAGAACTTGTATTTTATATAAAAGAACAGTATAAAAAGTCATAGTGACAGTGCCATCACCTTCGTCGAGTACCAAGTCTGAAAGGACGGAAGTATTGTATGGTACTGAAAATACAACCAATACAATTTTGAATTTTTTATATAATTCAAAGACAAAGATGGACATTTGTGCAGATTCCACATGGCCATCTGTAGCAATGGGAATCGATGTCTTTAGAAATGCTCTGATCGATATCAACAAGAGAGGAATAGGGTCTAGGTATATTACCACTATTACAAAAGGCAATCTTTCTTATTGTAAAGAAGCGTTGAAAATTGGAGAGCTTAGACATTTAGATGGAATTAAAGGTAACTTTGCAGTTAGTGAAAAAGAGTATATTGCTTCAGCTACCATGCAAGAAGCATCACTTTTACAACAGGTAATATACAGCAATGTAAAGGAAGTACTAGAACAGCAACAATATGTTTTTGATTCATTTTGGAATAAATCTGTGTCTGCTGAACAGAAAATAAAAGAAATAGAAGAAGGCGTTGTTATAGGTAGAACAGAGGTCATTCAAAGTCCAAATGATATACAACAGCTATTCATTAATATGGTAAAATCAGCTAAACATGAATTATTACCATTACTTCCTTCAATCAATGCCTTTTATCGTGAAGAGCGAATAGGAATAATAGAGTTATTAAAGCAAGTAGCAGAAAGAGAACAGAGAGTAAATGTTAGAATTCTCACTCCTACAAATGATGATATAGAAGAAAAATTACATAACATAGTATCGGAAACCGAGCAACGAGAAATAGAAATAGAAGAAAGAGCAAAAGGACGGCAAGAAGAACAGCAGCAAATGAAAAATAAAAAGAAGAGCTTTGACATACGGCGTATAGATATAGAACCGTTATATGAAAATGAGGAGCAAGAAAAAGAAATACAAGCAGCTGCAGTAGCAGTAGTAGAAAAGAGTCCAGTTACAACAGTTACCATAGTAGTAGTTGATAGAAAAGAATCTTTGGTAATAGAAAAAACAGATGATTCAAAGCAAAATTTTATAGATGCAGTAGGAATATCCACTTACTCAAATAGCAAGCCGACTGTATTATCTTATATTTCTATATTTGAAAATCTCTGGAAGCAAACTGAATTATATCAAGATCTAAAGGAGTCAACTAAACAACTTGAATTAGCCTACGAGCAATTGAAAATCAGCGATAAAATGCAAGGCGAATTCATAAGTGCGGCTGCTCATGAGCTTCGTACTCCAATACAGCCAATAATAAGCTCAGTAGGCATTATCCGTTCGCGAATGGGAAATTTAGAAGTACAAGGGATAGAGGATTCTTTAAATATGATTACTAGAAATGCAGAAAGATTGAGCCAACTTTCATCGGATATATTAGATGTTACAAAGATAGAGAGTAATTCACTTGATCTAGAAAAAGAACAGTTAAACCTAAATGAAATATTGTTAAACACTATAGAGAAACATAGAAAACAAATTATAAAAGCCAACATTGATATAAACTTATTATTTGAACCCTATGAAAAGATAATACTGGTGGAAGCAGACAGGGGTAGGATTATTCAAGTTATTTCCAATCTATTAAATAATGCTATTAAATTTACAAGGAGGGAAGGAGGAGTAGTGACAGTCAAAGTCCAAGAGAAATATGATGATTATGGAGAAATAAAAAATGATAATACTAGCAAAACTGTCGCTATGGTTAGTGTCAAGGATACTGGGAGTGGTATAGACTCTGATATCATGTCAAGATTATTTGAAAAATTCGCATCAAAATCCTTTCAAGGTACTGGGCTAGGGCTATTCATATCCAGGAGTATTGTAAAGGCTCATGGCGGTAAAATATGGGGTGAAAACAATTCTGATGGCAAAGGTGCTACATTTTATTTTACTCTACCAATTGTAAGCAATCAAATCAAACATCAAGAGCAACAAAAACAGCAACAACGAAGTAACAATCAATACGAGTGAATATCTGATAAATAATGACAAAGATAAAAGAAAATAATACTTGTAATACGAATAATAATAACGATGGTAACAAAAAAAGAATCATGATAGTAGATGATGAACCAGATGTCATCTCGGTACTAAAAATTGTTTTAGAAGAAAATGGATTTGAAGTTGATTCCTTTATAGATCCTATTGCTGCATTGAAGAACTATAGAACTGGCTTGTATGATCTATTAATCTTGGACATAAAGATGCCAAAAATGGATGGCTTTGAACTTCATGATGAAATCAAAAAGATAGATGATAAAGCCAAAGTTTGCTTTCTGACTGCTAGTGAAATGTATTATAAGAAATCAAGAAGAGAAAAGTATTGCTCATTAGATAAAGACCTATTTATACAAAAACCAATTGCAAATGAGGATCTCGTAGCAGAATTAAATAAAATGTTAACTTCATAAATATCTTTTTTTGCATGTAACATATGTGAGTATTTAATTATTCCTCTTCCTTGATGTTGATGTCAAATGAAAGTAATTTGATAATCAAAATGTATGATTCATAAATTGCTGGCTTTTAACCAATACTACATAAGACAGTACCAATCACGACTGATTATCTATGTCATCATCATCATATAATAAACATAATAATAAGAGTCGTGAAAATGACAAAATACTACAAAACATTATCGAACGATCCAGAAGAGACTTTGATGATTTCATGAAGCGGGAAAGCGCTAATGGTAATGATGGTGGAGGCCTCAACGGTCAAGATGGCGGCGGAGGCGATGGTCTGGAGAAGGGCAATAGCAACTTCTAGATACGGTTCACACAGTTCAAGGATCTTTTTTTTTGCTACTCAATTTTTATAGATACTAGAGGTAACGAAAGATTGGCTGGTATACAAGACAAAATAGGATCTTTAGAGGGGTGCCTAAAGTGAGTGGCAATATTTCAAAAGTCATGTCTTAACAATCTGGTCTTTGAGCATATCAGTCGAGATTAGGAGTTTTTTTGAGTTATGCTAGAAGGAATTAGATACTCCTCTTCCCCCGAAGTTTTAACCAAACATTCTCAATCTCTTCTGAATTTATAACGGTTATTAAATTCTTCATGTTTTCAAGTGATCTGTCATGTCCATCTTTATATGGCGAAGACACACAATCTGAAACTACTACAGAATAGAATCCTCTGTTGAAGGCATCCCTAGCACTAGACTCTACTCCAAACTCTGTAGCAATACCTGTAAACACTATAGTAATAATACCAGCATTTCTAAGCATGCGCTCAAAGCCTGTGTCTACTACCGAACTAAATCTTTTTTCATAGGGGAGACATTTGGAAGGAATAAATTCTGATATAAACCCCTTCAACAAAGCTGTAAGAGACTGTAACAAATATGGAGAATTTCTGGCAAAAAAATACTGCATTGACATTGATGAGCAGGGTTACAAAGCTGGCGTTATTATATTTCGTCCACCTTCACCTATTCAGCATAATCCATGTGCATTTCAAAAATAGCCACATGTGGAAGTTATTCAGATAAAAGGGGGTACGATGACCATGCAACTAACTAACCTCTACGATTTATTTGGGTACCTACAGTATTAAGTAGCCGCTACTAATAATATTTAACAACTTTTGGACAATTAGTAATATTTCTCTAACAGATAATATACAATTTACAATAAACCAGTTTTTTAAGTTACTTAATCCAGATGATATAAAAATAAAATATGAGGTTAGTTGTAATATCCTCTTTTTTCTACTGCGCATTAGTACTGTTACCACCACTACCAGCTCCCGTGCCGCCACCGCTAGTTGCGTTACCACTAGCTCGGTTACTACCAGGGGCGCCGCTGGTCTTATTACCACCACCACCTGTCTGGTTACCTTGTGCTACTGCTTGTTGTTGTACAAAGCTAATAGCAAACACAGATGCAACAACTATGGACGAAATGACTAGTGCATATAGTGCTGTCGTATGTTTGTTGAACATCGGCAGCAGACAATATCTATTGCATTTATAATTTTGTGGGTTATTTTATATAACTAGATTCAGTCATATCCATTTAGAATTTAATCGTATACATAGACAAGATAATGACAATACTATTCCACAATACTAGTAAAGGTACATAACCCGTAGATGAAGTAGGCGAGCATAGTAAACCAGAGTTAGTTTTCCCGCTAACAGGAAATATTAATGATGTAGCAGATAAGAAGATAAAAGTACAATTAAGTGATAAAGCTAAAGATGAGTTTGTAGATGGTGAAGGCGGAAATGGTGGTAGGGGAGGAAATGGAGGTTCAGGAACACGAACTAGAGTAATCGGTGAAGTAGTAAATAACATCAATATTGACCCAAGCGATCAAGTAGTTAGAACGGTCCAAAAGAAGTTATTGCAATTTAGCGATGCATTGGCATGAGTGAGTGAGTGAGTGAATGAGATAATGATGAAATAATCATTTAAAGCAGCGGGAAAGAATAGGAGACATGCCTAACCCGCTGCTTTCGTTCTTGGGAACTTATGCGTGCACCCTCTATCTTCTGTTTGCTTGCCAGCTGATTAGATTAGAACGTGCAGCAAAAACAACATATACTAACATGATATTTAATTACTTCGGACATTTATCAATATTCACTAGTTAGGTAGTAAGTGAATGAAATTAAATCAAATATATAGATATTGTAAATAAATGAATAATCGTTTAGAGCAGCGGGTTTCTATTATTCCCCGCTGCTTAATGGAAACTTATGCAAACCCGCGCATGCATCTTCTCTTGATGCAGACGTTAAGTTGAATGTATCTAATATTAATATAATATTTAACAACTTTTGAACATTATTCCATATTCTAAAGACTGCGTTACCGATGTACTAAAGTCGTTAGAAATCATGTTATCCAGAATGCTAAAGTTAGTAGAAATCTAGCAGAAAAATTGTGTGCTGAATATTGATTGAAATAGAGACACTTGAGTGGGTGCTGCTATGACAAATATAAATCAGTTAGAAGAAAGAAAAGAAGGTAGTAAGATTAGTAATAAATCTAGAACTAGTTAACTAACTACTCTTCTACGTTGAAGTAACTACTGACGGTGCTCCCGTTCCTGTTGTCGTATTTGCTGATGTTGTATTTGTACGTGTTTGCCACTATTCCTTTTCCATGTCTTTTTTGCTCTTCATAATCTCTATTACCTTCTCATCTGAAATAGGTTCAAAGCTTTGATAATACTGTCCTACAGATCTAAAGAATGAAGAAGGTGCTGTAACAACTTCTACATGATCTGCTTCTCTTCTTAATAGTTGTACAGTTTCTTTTGGAGCTACTGGTAGTGCAATTATCAATTTATTATTTGGCAGATTGAAAGTCCTTCTAATCGATCTGGCCGCTGCTATAACTGTAGCACCTGAAGCTGCTCCGTCGTCTATTAAAACTATTGTTGTTGCTGTCTTGTCATTGATTTTATTTTTTAGCAGTTGTCGAAATCCTTCTTTTTTACCATATAGAGCAGATCTACGCTCAATCTCTTGTAGCTGCAAATTTTCTTCTTCTTCTACAATTCCCTTTATCAGAAAACCGATAATGCTAGATGACTTGGTGAAAAAGGTAAATGAGATCATGAATAGGTAGGCAATTGAATAGTCAATCCATAAACAGTTATAGATAATGATGGTGTATATTCCAGTAGACATATTGAATGCAAAGTATAGTTTGTGCTTACTGTCCCAATATGTCTTTACTGTCCAAATATGTAATGATTATCTACTTTTAGGATGTACAGAAGTAGCATGGATATATAATGATGACGTCTTCTCAATTAATTATATATCCTAAATGGTAGTATCAAAAAAAGTTAAACTAGAGGTAGAGATTGAGGTTCATATGCCACTTGACATCATTGAAGATAAGCACAGATTAAAAGCAATAGAGGACGGTCTAGTAAGAAGTATTTCAAAAGGTCTGTATGAAGAAGGAGTATCTTTCAGAATAAATAAAGTCAAGTTTAAAACATGAAATTAGATAGCGTGTAATCAAAGATTAGTTACAAGAAACTGAAACTGTCCTACATGTAGTCAATTAAATAAAATTATCTGGGATAAAGACGATAATATGTCATTTAATAGAGATCCAAAATATACTTTCAAACTATCTGGTCATGATTGAACTTTCGAGTTAACAACGACGATAATAACAATAACACTTCTCCTATTATTCAACTTGGTAGAGTTGTCATCAAATAGTTCGTAATTTTCAACAAACTCCTTATTCACTTCATTCATTCTTTCTATAAGTTTAATATATTCATTATATGACTCATTGACCTTTTGTATGTTTAAAATATAATCTCTGTACAGCTGATTTACTCTCTCAAAGTATGTTAGAGATTCACGATACATATTATCAGCACCAATCCATGTCATTTGATTATCATCACCATATAACACAATGCCAATAACCATACTTATGGATTAGCTCTATCAATCAGAGTGGAATAAGATACATATGCTAACAATCAGTTGATCTAGACAACACAACGTTTCTTACTAATCCATATTTTTTGATTTCAATATCTATATGAAAGTCAGCTTTATGCTTTTGTCTATCTATCTATATTGAGATAATTACACGACTGCTCAAATGTATGTTCTTCTATTGCAGTTGTCCTATTCTTATTCTTCTTAATTCAGATTCATTTAGCAAGAATGCAAATATTTCACCATTACACTCTGTTATAGATTTTAATGTATATCCATTAGCTAAAAAAAGTGCCTCTATTTCATTTAGCATTTTCTTAAGACTTGCTCCTTCATGTACAGTAGGGTCAGCACTCTTAACTATCATTAAGGGGCTCTCATGCCAGTTTGTCATTCTTTATCTATATGTACACTACTTGGTCATTTATCTGCTGTTGGATTCAATGAGATGTCATATTCATTGGTTTATTTGATTTCAAACTCATCGCTATCAAAAAGAGTTTTATTCTTTTTATTAGCCATCCCTCATTGAAAAATTTATGTAGCTCAGATTTTGCTCAATCATAGACAAGTCAATAAAAAAGGAAAAAGAAAAGGACGATAGGAGTTTAATGAACCACACAACCTACTTCCTGTATATACATCTTTAATTTTATAATTTATAACAAATGTGATTCTAGCTTTAGTGCCTGATTTATTATTGATAGTATTTAATGAATGTTATTTCCTTTTTCTTGTCATTATCGTTATCGTGAGTCAATTCTTTCCTGTTTTAATTTATCTAAATTTAACAGAATCCATTTTTCCATTATTTGCTTTTACTATTATCTTGTCGAAATTCATATCCTCAGATTCAGGAGTAACCATAACTGATGAAAATGGACCCATACTTCCTATATGTTGAATTCGTCCTTTATCACCAAACTGCACAGTTACATCGTTTATTGTTTCAAAGTTGTTATTTGATACCTTTATGCTTATGGTTTGTATTGCTCCCACACCTTCGCTTCGTTGTATGATTTCTGTGTTTAATCCATATCGTGGTATGAATACAGATAAGAATACTATAGCAACTATTACAAAGCCTACTTTTATTGCAAGTTTAGCAATTCTAATACGAGTCCATTTTCCTGGGATTCTTCGTGCACTGCCACCTCCTCTTTTAGTACCAAATCCACTAAATCGATCATCATCCCATCTACCCATGGATTAAAGTTCACTCATTGTACACATTATTTAAGTTAAGGTAGATAATTAATAGTTGTGCTCTATATTCAGTGATTGCTTTAATCTCAAAATAGTAGGATTTTTAATCATTCTTCTCTATATAGATCTGAAGATAACAGTATGGGAGCGGTATTTAGGCCTAAGGACTTGCCAGCTGGCTGGAGAAAAAGGGTTCAAGAGTCTATAAAGGATCTTTCTCTTGATACTAAAGATAGTGTCATAAAGATAATCGATTCTTGGGTGATGATAAGGCTGAAAGCTTGATGAAGAAGATTACTAGAAGAACAACAACGAGCAAAAGCGCATTAACTTATGAGCAGCAGAAATAAGTAAAGGATATGTTCAGAGATTCTCTAACCTTTGACTAAACTCATAATTTTAATAGTTCCAATTATTGTTATTGTCATGATTATGGTCTCCTTGTAAGCGAATATGTTGTTAACTGTCAGGCGGGTCATAATATCTTGTTTGTATAAATCATAAAGCATTTTTATTAAATTACAATAGTAGGTTATTAGATTATACTACAGGATATGACAAAACTACTACTATCATGTCGTGAAGTTGGGTGTTACTACGACTGCGATTATATTGTTACAGGAGAGACTGAGGAAGATATTGTTAGAAGTGCTGCAGAGCATGATGTCAAAGAGCATGGTAATACAAAAAATGATATGGTAAAGATGAGAGAGAAACTCAAAGGATTCATTTATACTATATATTACTGAGATATCATATTGAGGTTAATAATAGACGCTGTAAAACAAAGTACACGTTTAAGCTGTCTGAAAATAATGAGGCAGCAGCAGTTAATGGTTACATACAATAAACTGTTAATTTGACTTTTATCATTATAGGTTCAATTGATTCTGAACTCTCGCTATCTCTTATAACATTTAACAAAGTGGGATTCTTTTTGAAAACTTCATAAATGTTATCTTTATTCACACATTTGACAACGATCGGTCCAAGAAGGATAATAATGGATTAGTATAGTGACTAACTTTATGCAGATTTTACCTATTCTACAGTTATCGAATTCGCTACTATCGTGTTTGCTATTCGTACTAATTCTTCATTTCCAATTGGCTTTTGGATATAGTTAATCTTACCTAGTTCTGGAAAGCGTTGACCTCTGAACTTCTCATAATATGCCTCTGAAGCTGTTATGAAAATGATATGTACAGGTTTATCAATCTCTCGTATCTTTTTGCAAAGCTCAAATCCATTTAGTACAGGCATTTTGATATCAAGTAAAATCAAATCATAATAGAAAGGTCTGTATTCTTTCAGAGCTTTAACTGAATCTGTATATGAGACGCATTCATAGCCAGCATCTTGCAGTACTATTTGGTAAACTATACAAGTGTCAGGCTCATCATCTACTACAAGTACTCTTTTCTTCCTATTCCTATTACCGCTTCTTGCTGTTTGGTCTTGTAGTAGACGTGGTATACTATTACTACTATTACGTTCATGTTGTTGCTCCCTTTCCTGAAGATTTAGTTTTGTTATAATTTGATCATAGTATTTTGGGTCATGAGAACCGAAACCGAATATCCTTTTGGATTTATTATTATAAGAATAACGATAATGATGATAATAACCTCCTAAAGTCGTAGTGCCAGGATCGTTCATATCCATACAGAAACCACCATCATCCTCATTTGTGCTAACTGTAGCCGTTTATTTTACTAGTAGTAAAACATGTTTATGATTTGTATAAGCTGGTGCTAAGTAGTATGCGATAAAGATCATGTCTTTTGTATAAGAATTAGCCCACATAGAGATATCTTTGATTTCCATTACAGAACAAAAATATGAAACATCTTTTTGTAGAAAAGAAAATAAAATTACAAAACAAAGTCTAGAATATTATTTGTCTCCCGCTTGTTGCAGTTAGATGGTCATTATCATCGCTATTGTTATTGTCATCACTAGTTGAATCTAAGGACAGGTGTTTCTTTTGCTGTTGCTGTTGCTTGCTTTTAATATAGTTCAAAGCACTGTCTATGGTTGTAGCGTTTGAAAGTAACTCCAGCTTTACCAAATGAGTATCTTTGAATAGCTCCATTGCCTGCAGCTTTTCTCTGTTATCAGCTGAGGTTTCCAGTATATCAAATGCACGCTTGATTATGGCATCTAGTGCAGTAAGACATATCTGGTATTGTTCAGGTAAGTGCTCTGTGACATATTCCCTAATAGACTCCTTAGCCTGATTGCGCAGGTATTGCACGTCAGAACTGATTGATTGCTTTGATACTTGCAGCTCGCGTGCTATTTCTATTTGACTCA
>JBJMFM010000023.1:0-4918 GCA_045808425.1 Nitrososphaeraceae archaeon
ATCCTTTCTATCATACAAGTTTCCTGCTAAACTTCCACCAAAACGCTTTGCTGCTGAAATTATTAATGGATTGAGTTCTACTGCAGTGACATTCTTTGCGCCTCCTGCCAGTGCAACTAAGATATCCTCTCCTCCTCCACCACCTATAACCAGTGTATTATTGTTTGCGCTCGATATTTCAAATGGCATATAATCCATATATTGCTTTAGCCATTGGATATCTGCAATAGAACCATTCCACCTGAAAATCGGTGTATCGGCATCGGCATCAATTACTATTGCCGCTAGGGTTCTAGACCTACCCGTATTATCTGCATTACCAGTGTTCTGATAATGCATTTGTTTGGTAACGTCAATTCTAGAAAAAGAGTTCCATTGGGTTGACAAATGCTTAAATGCCGATGGATTTATAAGTTGATAATGCAAACCCTTGACTTCTCCCGGCTGTATTGATAGTATATTGAAGCCTACATTGGCAGTTAATAAGACGCCAGAAATAGCAAGTGCTATTAATGCGTAGACCTTAGTCTTATTTTCAATTGCAAGCGGATCATTTGCAACCTTTTTGCCCTGTGATGGCAAAAATAATAGTGCAACAACAAGGGATGGGCCAATGACCAGTTGATCTATGGCAACAAGTACAGATTCTGCACCTAAACTCCTCATCAGAGTGTCAAGTATAAGTGTAGCTGTTGCTGCGCCAATTAAATCTACAAAATATAACGTACTTATCTCCCTTGGCATTGCTAGATATATAAGTGCCATTGAAATTCCTGCGAAGAAGAACGGAATAGATGAAGCGAGGTAGAACATATAAAGATAAGATGTACTTGATGGAATGACATGCCCTATTAGGAGCAGAAAGATTGGCACTGAAATAGCAAAGGCAACAGCGGATTGAAGTATCTTTGTCGGAAGCTTCTCACGTAGTAGTTTGCCCTTTAGAATATGTACCAACAAAGCTCCAATTCCAAGCCCAAAAAATGCTACAGAAATTGCCATAAAAGCATAATCATACCATAGAACAATTGAGAAAAGTCTAGTAAGAGTAAGCTCAAATAACAATACGCTCATAGATAATACAAAAAGTGTAACAAAAAGAAATGTCATTGATCGAAAATTATAATGATGTATCAATACAAGCCAACACGAAATTTTAATTCATATTTAATGTTTTCTAAGAGCATAAAACGCTCTGGCCAGAAATATTGTCATTTGCTAAATAGTGTACCTAAACAAGGTTAAACCTAAGTTAATCAGACTTGACTTTTTATAGCTGGTTAGTGTAGGAGTAATGAACCACAACTGTCATCAAAATTTTGTGATGTCAAGGCAGACTTGAATCCAAGGACTTGGTTGTCAAAATATCGCAGAACCTCAATTGGTTATCTTACTATGATGCTTATCTTATATCACGGAATAGGTATACTTATAATGCTAGTAGGGATATCTATAACCCAGCAGCTTATTTCAAACTATAAAGCCCCTTCAATTCCGCTATCCATCATTTCAGTATTATCTGCTGGACCAATAGAAGAAACTGTATTTTTTGGTATTCCATTTTATCTTTTTGGAAATCACTTTGTAGCTCTGGCTGGGGGAGTCATATGGGCAGCATTACACGTATTAAACACAAATGCAATCAATATAAGCAATCTTGCATACGCAAACTGGTTCTTTGTGGTGCCTTCGCTTTTTTTTAGTTTAAGAACGTGGATTAGTGGAAAGGGATGGTTTGCAATCATAACTCATTCTGTATGGAACGCAATATTTTTTACTTTAGGTTGTACATTTGGTGAGGCCTCATGTGTAAAGTATTCAGTTAGAGAGAACTTCACAATGGGTGTTAGTAGTATCATACTATCCGGAGCATTGTTAGGTTTAACATACCTACTGTACAAAAGGAAAGGTGACAAAGAGCAGCAACGCCTTGCAATTTGAAAAGAAATCCTTTCTTAATTAAACAGGCTCTTTAATAAGGTGATAATAGTCATGGTAATATCAATAAAGACAACGTTCCTTCGCTTTTAGCAGAAGCAATACTGAATCAATATTTTATTGATATGATTATGCAGCTATATACGAAAGCACAATGACAGATTAAATTTAAGAACCGTGATCAATAAGCTAACACCAAAAAATTTTGTAACATACTCTGAGCCATTTGATCTACGCTATGTTCTCACCATATCATTTATTCTTTAGCATTAGTTTTAGACCTGAGCAGTTGTTCTAGTTTTTGACTCAACAGTAAATTGATTTTCTTGCCATCAGCTTTACCTCTAAGAATTGACATACATCTACCCATCAACAGGCCAAGTGATGCCATGCCCTTGGAATTAATTAGTGATATATTTTCTTCTAAGATTTTATCGACTGTCATTTCCAGCTCTTGCTCATTTATTGGCTCTATCCCAAGTTCTTTAATAGCTTCGTTTACCGTCTTACATTCTTTTTTGAGTAGTTTTTCAAAGATTAAAACTATCGATTCCTTTGCTATAACACCAGCATCAAGCCTTTTGAAAATATCCAAAATCATATCTTTGCTTAATATTGTAATATCAAACTGCTGTCTTTGAAGACTGACCATATCTTCAGTAAGTTTGGATGCTATAAATGTTGGTGAGATTTTCGTCGAATCTGCAATCTCTTCGAATACATTTAGGTACGGAGAATCAAAAATCTGTTCTGCAAGTTTTCGATTAAGATTATATCTACTGGAAAGAGCATTTAAGATCTCATCCCATGATTTTGGTATTTTGTCGTACAAGGACTCTAGTATTTGTTTATCGATTGGAACAGGTTCTATATCCGTTTCTGGATACATTCTGGCAGCACCGGCTCTTGGTCTTGAGAAGACAGTCTTACCCTCTAGCGTTGCAGCACGAGTCTCGGCAGGTACTCCATCCAACGCCATTTTTAACCTTTGAACTATAGCATCCACGACAAAATCTATACTATCTCTTGAGCCACCTACTATTACGAAGGCATCTTGGCCATCTACTGCTTCCAATTTCCTACCAATTGCATTAACCTCTTCACTGGTAATGCCATAGTCCGGCAGCTCATCGGAGTGAAATATTCCACCAGCACCATAGAACCTGACTAATTCACTCAATTGCTTTCCAATTCTAATACCGGGATATGGTTCAAAGCCGATCATGCCAGCAAAACCCTTCACTCTTATCGCCTTCAAAACACCCTTACTACTATCATCAGCAAGAGATTTTCTTACAACTCTTGAGGAGGACTTGTTTAAAATGTCAGTTACGTCTTCAATTCGCTGCCCGATGTCAGCTTCAGTAAACTTGCTATCTTTTTTTAGTTTTTGAGCTATTAAAATCAAGCCATGCTGTCTAAGCATTTCGTATTCAATCACTTTAATTAGTTGATCTAATCGCTGTACACCTTTCACTTCAACTATGCTGCCATTATTGACTGAAATATTAACATCCTGCCTAATACTTCCTAGTCCCCTTGCAACTCTTTTACTTGCACGTAGGAGTCTACCTAAGGTGAGCGCAATTTGCATTATTTCTTGCGGTTTCCCAGTGACTGGCTCTAGGGCGATTTCAACAAGGGGTATGCCTAACCTATCAAGTCCATATTCTCTAGTTGTACCGTTATCTGAAATTAGTTTGGCTGCATCTTCCTCTAGACAGATACTCTGTACCCCAACTTTTTGCCCGTCAATGTCAAGATAGCCGCCATTTGCAACCAACATGGTGCGTTGAAATCCACCTGTATTTGAGCCATCAATAACAATTTTGCGCATAGTATGTATTTCATCTACAATCTTAGAATGCAGAGCAAGTGAAAATATCAATGCACTTTCAAGCGCTTCCCTGTTAATTTCATGCGGAGGTTCTTCATCCGCTTCTACTAGGCAGCTTGAATCTGGAGCTGCACGATATTTTATAGTACGCATTTTCTTGAATTCGAAGAGCGCAGCAGAATCGTATGTACCAAGTTCACTCTGTGTTGGACGTAACTTGCGCACAAAGAGCGTTTCATAATTTTCAGTCTCCCGACACTCACACTTACAAAAGAGCTTGTAGCTGGTTGCAAGTTGCTGATGAATTTCAAATCCGACTTTGAGATTAATGGCTTCTTCACTGACTGACAGTACCAATAATTATTTAGAATGCTTAGGACAACTTTTAAGGCTTGCTTTTGATAATCCTGCAATCGAACAGCTATTAATTCATTGTTATGACTCCTGTAATAGATCTTTATATGCTTGTTCTGACTTTAATCGCTACAGACCAATGTATAAAACATACTAGAGTACATGAACATGTTTTTATCTCAATTAGGATTGAAAAAGATATATAAATCATTTGTTCAACGTGTAGTTCTTTATTGTGAAAAGTGTGGTAAGCTTAGTAAATGGTATATGACAAAAAATATGTTCATTATAATATTTAGAACTTGTAAAGACTATTGATGCACAAATTGTGTAAGGATTGTTAAAAATTAATAAAATAATATTATCTTTTATAGTTGACAAATCATATTATCATTGGATCTAATACGCAAACAGAGAACACTAAGATATTGTATGGCGAACAGAATGTATTAGTAGCGAGCTGCAATTTTTCTATAATTCAAATCGGCAGATAGACACTTGTATGAACTCCACAAGACCTCCACCACAATAGCTATTACAATTTAAGGTATATAGACTGGAGGATGGCTAATTTAGAGAGTCCTAGCGTAGATTGATTCAATAAATGAGATAGCAGATATTGGGACAAGCTTCTGTTGATAACTCTTTCTGTTATTCATAGTAATGGCACACTGCTAGAAACCTCTCAAAAGTGTAAAATAAGTGATTGACAACAAGTACAGTAATCGTAATGTCTCTTACCCATACCCTCTCTTTAAAGGTACTTGAAGCTTACACTAGGGATGTAAG
>JBJMFM010000024.1:0-3661 GCA_045808425.1 Nitrososphaeraceae archaeon
CTTCTTTTTTGCTCTGTGACTCCAATGCTTCCTGATACCCTTCATAACTCATTATCATTTTACATTTGCTGCAGAATTTGGCATCTTGGGTGTTACCTTCATTGCAGTTAGGACATATTTTGGGATTTAATGTATCAATTGGAATATTATTTTTAGTGACTATGCCGTATGCCTCAAGCAATGATTCAGAGGACTCATTTCCAAAGTAATGGATGTATTTTTGAGCCATATTGCTATTTGCAGTCCAGCCAGCATGTTGATTCAATGTATTTGATTTTAATTTGGTACTCTTCTCTGTGAGTGCACTATGTCTTCTAATATATGGATTGAATGGCTTTGAAAGAAGATTTTTGATTTTCTCTTTGTCTTCGTCTGGTACTGTTGGGTTTTCTAATAGCTTGGGGAGGAATTCTTCTTTGTAGTATCTGTATATCTTGTACAAACCATTAGTGTGAAGACGTCTACCTGTACTCCTTCTACCCAATCCTACAAAGACAGAAGACTTTGGATTATTACGACTTGGATGGTTTGAGAGCCAATCTTTAATGTAAGGTATTGACTGGATTAATGGAATGTGTCTGCTGCCTGTTTTACCATTGACCAGAACTTCTGCGTATTGATACTTATCTACAGTTTTAAACACAATATCTTTAATTTTCAAATTTAAAATCTCATGAGGTCTTGCTGATAAGTCCCTTGACATGGTATGATAGCACCTATCCCGTTTGTTTGTAACCCATTTTAAGAATAGCAAATCGTCTTCTTGAGTCCATAAGTCAGTAGGCTTGTAGCAGCTTATCTCCTTTCTCTTTAGCTGCTTAATACCAATTATGCAGTCAGGCTTCTTCTCTAATGCTGATAATTCACTCCTTCTTTTTGGGTCTTCAACATTGGGATAATGCAGCCATTTAAAAAATCGAGTTAATATTACAAGCCTTATATTATATGTACCTATCCATTTATGTAATGGGTCTTCATTCTCTGGTTTGCGGCATTTATCTAGATAGCAAAAGACATCATCCCGTGTCATATCAATGAACTTCTTTTGTATTCCAACAGCCTTTGATAACTCTGACAAGAATTGTATTGTATACTTTTTGTAACTGAGCCTTGGATTAACCTCTCTTTTCATTGCAATTACATAATCGCATATTGTCAATGCATTTTCCTTTGATAACCTCTTCCTGTCTTTTAGGATCAATTCACAAAACTTGTCAGTAGTAAAACCTTCAGTTGCCAGTATGACTTTTCCATCGAAGGTGACATCATCAACAACAGCATCGTTTATGAAAAGTGAAGATGATGATGCATGTGTATTCACTGCTGCCGATGATATTGATGGTGTATTTAATATTTCAACTACTGGTTTCTTTGAACGTCTAGCCATATGTGTATGATATACCTATCTTAACGTACTAATAATATTTTGTATGGGATAACATTATGAGATGATAATATGGTTTTTGGCCTTCGCCTAGCCAGGATGACAAAACAGGCTATCTATCTTCTACTATGAATACTTGTTCATGATGTTGCAATAGCTTTTGTTTTTGCTCTTCTGTTAATCTCTTTTCAAAATCTTCTTTATGATAAACACAAAGTCCTTTCATTTTCATGTCATTATATCGTGATGGTAAAGATAATTCATAGTCAACAAGTCTTTGTGTATCACCAAGATGGTGATAAAATGAACCTAAATCAGCAATTACAGAAACACTGTTCTTAGTTGAATTTTTTGCTCTTTTAACTAATTCATGTATAAGATTCCATGCAGTGTTATTACTATTGTCATGAGGATCAGAAAAATAAGCTTTTACAGAATCCTTTATTATAAGAGAACCTTCTTTTTCATACTTATTTATTCCAATGTTCATTGTATTATCGTCATTACCCTTCTGCCTACATCTGCTGTAACTGCATCTACAATATTATCTGGTAATGTCAATACCTCTCTGACCTTATCTTCAGTTTCATAATATGGAAGAATGAGTACGATTTCGTTACCATCTTTTAGTTGCCTTTTAACATATCCTGAATAAATGTATCTGAGTACATCCATATTAGGATGGATAAGAAGATTATGGCTACCAACCTCCGAGTGACTGATCTGGTCGATGACATAATTTATGGAACCAATAGTGGGACTTTTACTCACAAGTGCCACATCGTGTGTGCTATGAAATATGGTAATTAAGTATTTTAGAAAAATATTATAGCCATTTTTAGGGATCTAATGCCAGATCTATCGCAACTGTCGGGTATTGCATCTATTTCTTCTTGGGAATCAGATAAGAGGTAAAATAGGATCAATGTTTACTTCACAGTGTACACCGTCATGTATAAATTTATCAATTAATGTAAAGATAGAAGACGCTGGGAGTTCCAGGTTCTATGAGAGTCTAATTCTCTCATTACATGTAGTTATAGACCGGACTATAAAGCAATTACCTTTGTATTTATTGTCTAGCTTCAAGTCTCTTGATATTATGGTAGGTTTCGTAAAAATATAGTATGGAACATCATATTTTTGCAGTACTTCGACGCATTTTCGAGTTAGACCAAATCTTATTTCTGCTGGCTGAAAAGGATCAGTAGCAGATGATATCATCACTGGTTCTACGGTTTCAGATTTACTAGACTTCAACTGATTTTCTAATACCCCATCAGCATTACTTTTGGCATAAATTTTATCATAGAATTTTGGAGACTATTATAAGTTGTATAACAATATCCGCATCTATGTTGGCATCCTTGATATGGATTATAGATTTGGAACTTTTTGTTTCGAAATCTGGTACCTTGTTATAAGACCACATTTAATGGCAACTAAATTAACAATACCTAGTAGCCTAATTAAAAAGTGAAACCTATCAGTAGGAGGGAAGGAGGAGGAAGAGTGACGGGAATATCATTCTTATTTCTCTGTATTGGCTACGATATACTTTAACAAAGATACTTGTCACAGCATTTTTTCCTTTATTTATTCTATTTTAGTCCATACTGCTTATAGGAGTGACCGTGATTTGTACGGTCTTACTGTCACTTAAACCATTTTGATCTGTAACTGTCAATTTAAAGAACATTGTTGTATCACTATATACATCAGGAGTAGTAAATGTGGCTTGTGATGTACTAGCTCCATTTAACGCAACTGGAGGACCAGATATCTGTTCCCATCTAAATGCAATAGGCCCACCATCCGGATCATGACTTGAACCTCCATTAAGTGTAACAGATGAATCTGCACCTACTACGAGATTAGCAATAGGATGATAATTACCAGCAGAATTAGCTATTTGGGGTATGTCATTTTCTGACGATGAAGATGGCGATGATAAAGATAGGGATTGTAAAGGCGATGACAAAGTAGGTTGATCGACAGAAGTAACCTTAATTGTACTGCGTGGACTTGAGTTTGATAGTACTGTATTTGTATTAGTTGTATTGTTATCATTGGAGATATTATTACTATAGAATGATGGTGGTGGCGATGATGAGGAGGAGGAGGAGGACAATGATGATAAGGATGTTTGTGGTTGCGGTATTGGTTGGGTTTGAGGTTGAGCCTCTGGTAACGATGATAATGATGATGATGATGATGGTGGTGGTGGTGGTGGTGAGGTGACAGTTTGTTGCTGAACTGACTGTTGCCGCTGAGTTA
>JBJMFM010000025.1:0-3666 GCA_045808425.1 Nitrososphaeraceae archaeon
AAAAACATCAAATTAATAGCGCCAGGAGAAACACAAATTAGCTTTGATTCAAGAGGTCTTATAACTCATGCAGATATAACTATATCTACAAAAGCTCTTGGAAATTCAATTAGCTCAATTGGATTAGAATCAATAGCAAAGCATGAAATTGGACAGGCGTATGGAATCGGGCATACAAATTTTATTGGTGACCTTATGTCACCAGTTCTTACTTCTAGCACCAATACTAACATATCGCAATGCGATATCAGTGCTATAGAAGAAGCTAATAGCAGTCCACATGCTCCATCGCTGCAATTTCTTGGGTGCTGATGCACTCACGATTTCTCAATGCTTGTATGGTCGTGTTTAAGTTTCATATGTCATAATGGTAATCGCTTTAACTATGGCGGCCCTTTCCTTAATTGTAGTGCTGATATCTGTTACAGGAAAACACGATTTCCTTCATGCTGTAATAGCTGCTACATAGAGGTCTTATTAGTACATGTGAAATAAAAAGAAAGTCAGTTGATTGATTGAATAAAAATATCTTCTTGAGATTAGCATATTAAAGATAGAAATAATGAAAAGATATTTGTAGGATTAGTAGGAAACAACGATGGGCGAACTTTTACTAGGATGTTCAGGATGGAATTATGGCGATACTCCAGACAAGGGAGGATGGACCGGTGTCTTTTATCCAGATAAAAATACTAAAAGACTAAGGTACTATTCCCAATTCTTTAATACAGCAGAGATGGACTCTATTTTTTATGAAAAATTCTATTCACAAATGACTAAAGGCACATTTATTGGAATGGCAAGAGCAACACCAGAGAAATTCCAATTCTCAGTAAAAGTACCTGAGACTATTACTCATAACAAGAGATTGGACATCAATAAGGGTGCCATGGTAGATTTTGAAGAATTTCTTGATAAAATATCTCCACTAAAAACTGCAAATAAATTAGGAGCAATATTATTTCAGCTTCCTCCAAGTTTTACTGTTAGTGATTTTAAAAATATAGAAGGCTTCCTTGATAGACTGCCATCTTCTTCTTCTTCCTCCTCTTTATCAGCAGCTCATTATGATTATGCTGTTGAATTCAGGCATCCATCATGGAGTACTGAGGGTCCGTGGAATATGTTAAAGCATTATAATATTGCAGCTGTCATGACAGATTCCCCTGCAAAAGAAAATTTGCAATTCTTATCTGATATTACTATAACCACAGCTGACCATTCATTCATTAGATTTCATGGAAGAAATACAAAAGGTCATTACTGGTATAACTACCTGTATAGCAAAGAAGAACTAAAACCATGGGTTGAAAAAATATCGCAGATAAAACAGCAGACCAAAGTACTAAGAGTATACTTTAACAATCATTATGGAGGAAAGGCAGTAGTTAATGCTTTGCAGTTCAAAGAAATGATTGGTATGTCATCATCGGAGAAAGAAAGGAAGGCTTTAGAAGAAGCGCAGTCCTACATTTTAAAACAAACAAATCCCTGAAGTAGTCGAATTTTATATGAAATACCTACTACAGAGGTTTTCAATTATTTTGTTGTATTAGCTCATTTTATGGTCATATTGCAATAGCCATTGTAGCTGTCTTAGTAGTTAGTTGACAACTCTAAAATAGAGTTAGTAATACTATGTATGGCTCAATTATATATAAAAATAACACTGTGGTTACAACTATACATCATTGTCTTCAGAAAGAATAGTGTCATTTTTACCTAGTTCCACAGAAATACTTTATGAAATTGGTGTAGGAGCCCAAATAGTAGGTGTTACACACGAATGTAAGTATCCTGACGATGCTAAAAGAAAACCACGAGTAATAAATGCTTCATTTGATGCTAATAAAATGAATAGTAAACAGATAGATCAGAGAATTATAGAACTAACGCAATCTAGCACAGACATATACATGATAAATGATGAGAAATTAAGAGAAGCAAAACCAGATCTTATTATTGCTCAAGGTATATGTGAAGTATGTGCCCCATTTGCAAAAGAAATTGATCGTGCATTTTCTATATTGGGCTACAAGCCAGATACACTTGTACTTGACCCTCATGATCTAGATGATATTTTGACAAGCATAATGGATATAGCAGAACGAGTTAATAGAGTAACAGAAGGTCGAAAATTAGTAGTATCGTTACAAAAGCGTATTGACAGTATAAGAATGAGAAGTGGACGAAGAATTGGTGGTGATGAGGGCAAAATGAAAAATAATAATAATGATAAACCAAAAGTACTCTGCCTTGAGTGGATTGACCCTTTCTTTACTGCTGGTCATTGGGTTCCACAAATGGTAGAGATTGCAGGCGGTATTAATGGTCTGAGTTATTCCGGACAGCCTTCACGTAGTATAAATGATATCGATGAGATAAGAAAGTTTAATCCAGATAAAATAATTCTAATGCCATGTGGTTTTAATATAGAAAGAACTTTAAAAGAAGCAAAGATATTAGAAACTAACGATAAATGGAAATCATTGCAATCTGTTCAAAATAATGAAGTATATGCAGTTAACGCAGGAGCATATTTTAGTAAACCTGGCCCTAGAACAATAACAGGATTGGAAGTAATAGCTAAGATAATTGACCCAGAAGGTTTTGAAGACATTAAAGTACCTACTGATTCATTCAGCAAATATGGTTATCATTAAAAATGCTGCTACTCCGAAACCAACTAACTATGACAGTAGATTTTAAGGGACTGTTCCTAAGCAGTACTATGCACCTTCAGATGTCTCACCATCAAAAACATGTCCTGATGGTTCAGCACGAGATGCTAACGGTATTTTGTCCTCCAGTAACTCAAGGTCCAAAAGAAACACCATCATCTACAGATCAAGGAGCAATACAGTCTCCAGACAATAAGCCTTCCAAGCCTAAACTTCCAAAAGGTGATGACATCTTAGAGATACCACAACTAGATCAGGGAACACAATAGCCTCTATCCTAAGAGGATAGCTAGACGACCTGACAGTTACAGCATTCTAAATGAGCCTGTAAGTTAACAGAGTTAGCGGGTCATCGAATTGGTTGTAAAGAATCAGGTCATTACTTAGCTGTTATAACAGTAGGAATAGATCCTAACTAGCCGTTATTCCATTATCGTCTGTTCTTTAAATGGTCTTAAAGCTAAGCGAAAGGCATCAAGTATATCATTATGGCTTGTAACTTCTTTATCCAGCACATTATCTTTAGCCCAAGCAGACCTTAGCGATATAATCAGTTTATCTATTGTTGGGTGAATCTGGACGTATTTATTTTCAAGCAGAAATTTAGTATGATATAACAAAGCTTTATGTTCTACTCCAAATGCAACGGGCTCAACTCTCATGTAATCTCTTAGTTCTTTTTCTACATTTTCATAATCTGTTCTTTCTCCCCATTCAAGTTTTAGTGCTCTAATGAACGAAGGCGCAGAAGCGTCTACAAGCACTTTACTGACATTATATTTGTGAATTAAATCCCATACTACAGATAGCATTTCGTTATGGTCTGCTCTTGTATGTTCGTCTGCATATGCTACTCTAATCAGCCCGTCTACAAAATGAACTATAACTATACCAAAGCTCGAGACACCCCATCCTGGATCTATGCCACAGACTCCCTGCAAATATGGGTATTGAGTTGGTCCATATTCCACAATATCATATTCTT
>JBJMFM010000026.1:0-23270 GCA_045808425.1 Nitrososphaeraceae archaeon
CAGTCCATGAGAAATAATCCAGACAAGTACACTTCCTTGAACTGTTATAATAATCAAAACTCATTATCATCAAGCAAAGACAAGAGCAATCTATTGCATATGAGTAGTAGACAGCTATTACCACCACCGTATGACTACTATATCATTGAGGATTACATGTCCATAGTATTAGAGGAAGCAGAAAAACTTTACAGCGTTTTAGTGCATCAACTTGTATGTGGAGTTGTTAATGAAAATGCTGCTATGTCGATAGCAGCGTTACCGCCAGCATTACCTCTAGAAGGAGGTAACAACAATCAGCAGGAGCACCTAGAATAAAATGATGTTCTTTCCAAAGACTAACAGTGATTAATGTTGTTCTCTGTTGCAACAAATACTAGAGATATTGTGCGTTAAAACTTAATGTTATACCAAAATCAAACGATATATCTATCTCGATCTATAAATTTCAAAGCCTGCATCAGAAATTATCTGCAGTAATACGGACAAGCTAGTAGAGCGTCAGCACTGCTTTATTAAGTGACTGGAAGTATGCAGTGACCTCCTCTCTCCTTATCCAAACAGATAGCCTTTATTTATTAACTCTGCAAATCAATTTTCCCAAGTAGATGGAGACCTTCCATATCCTCTATTCCTCTACGATAGGACATATGACTCTGTCTACTACCTTCTATTTCCCAGTATGTATCATCTAGGAATGAGCAAAAATACAATCCCAGCAATCCTGCTATGATTGTAAAGAGTGCTGGCAACTTTAATAATTGTAGAATCTACCATTCGACAAGCTTTCGACTTGGGGCATTTTGGTCCATCTTTAATCTTGGCTGAAGTCTGATCAATTAATTTTGTATTTAAGTATTCTCTCTATTAGGAAAACAAGATTCAGATTTTTGTTTGCCAATGTATACATATATTCGATATGGATGATATATACGCACTTCAAAAAACAAAAAGGAACTGATCTATTCAACATATATGTTGAAATTTCTTTAGTGATAATTTTGATTGTTTGTGCTAGTGTTCCCGTATCGCAATCTGCTTATGGTCAAGAAAATGCAGCTTTAACTTCTGATGCGGGTCCATCACAACAGGAAAGTAATATAACAATAAAAATAGTTGTATTCTTAATTATTTGTTATGCTGTATGGACAATTTATAGAAGATTAAAATATAGACATGGAAAATACCGAAGGAGAGAATATTTTCCATCATACATAAAAGAAGGTACAATACGGAAACAGCGTTATAAATGTGCTATATGCAAAAAGAGCACTGGCATATGGGATTATGATCACATAGACGGAAACAGATCTAATAATGAGCCTGGGAATTGTCAAGCATTATGTCCTAATTGTCATGCAAAGAAAACACGTGGATTATTGAAACAACAAAAGAAATCTTCCTTTTTGCGGTGCTTAACAGTTGATATATGATATTATTCGTATCACAGTATAGTTTTGATGTCTTAACGTCACAATACGTACCTCTGTAAATAATATATTTTAAATGCAATATATCAGAGAAATGCAAGAAGACGATGAAAATGTGGGAAAAGTGAATAAGGCTAACGCTGAATTCTATAATGCTTTTGAAAACCTATCTATAGAAATAATGGATAAGATGTGGAAGCACGATGAAAATATTGTTTGCATACATCCAGGTTGGGATTTATTTACTGGTTGGTTGGCAATACGAGAAAGTTGGATAACAATATTTAGCAATGCAGAGATGATAAGGTTTTCAATTACAAATACAAAAGTAAGAATCTTTGATAATAAAATAGCAGTAGTTGTATGCCTAGAAAATATAGAAACAACTTTGGATAATGGACATGCGATTAAGATTGGCATTATTGCCACTAATATATTTGAGCGAAATGAACTAAATAAGTGGTTACTTGTTCATCACCATGGTTCTCCTATAACAAACTACATACCGCCTACTTATCCTCTTGATAGCTTAATAAGTTGAAGATCAGGCTAGAGTTGTTAACGAGGCAAATGTACGTTCAGTATATGCATCGAATAGAGATTGAGAAGTTTCTGACAAACAAACCTCTGTGTAATATGGATTCATTTATCCATTATTTTTTGGACTGGTTTCATTAATTACGTTATAACTGAAGTAAGCAATTGTGAAGATCAAATCCACACCAGGTTAATATTCATCTTTGTATGTCCTCTGTTTTTGTACTATGAGTAATGGTGCCTTTACTGTTGTTAACACTTTTCTAGTGGTGCTCCCTATACCTCCTATCATTGAAGCTATCCTGCGGCTTCCCATGACTATTAGATCGAATTGCATGAGGTTAGATACGTTGATAATCTCATCTGCAGGATTCCCTCTTCGTATTTCATATGTGATTTTCATTGTCACGCCGGCGGATTTACATGCTGTTGTCATTTCATCGACTACTTCTCGTAAAGGTTCATCTAGTAACACTCCTCGCTGACTTTCTGCCATATCTATTTGTTCTTCTTTTCCCTCTAGGTTTGCCTTTATGGTGACTGGTAATACATTATTTACGTCTCTATTGGCTTCAACTACGTTAACAATAACGATCTCCGAATCAGAAATCTTTGAAATATATGCTGCATAGCTTAATGCTCTCTTGGACATTTCTGTTCCATCATACGCAACCAATATTCTCTCAAAACTCGGAAAACCAATAGGGATATGACCAAATTTTTGTTCCTTTGTGCTATCATGTTCTTCGGTCTTCTGTGGCAAGTTGATTCTAGCCAATGCAAATGACAACTTTATACTTTCCTAAAACTTAGGTGAAATAGGAAGACAAAGACATGATAGGCTATGCTAGCTATGAAACACTATGCTCTGTGCAGCACAATAGTACTTTATGTTTTTATTTTATATCAAACACCACCCATATAACATATGGTACAAGAACAAGAAGGTGTCAGATTATCCATTAGAGGTTGAACAGCTAACGCCAACACTTCAGTTACCTCCAGCCGCTTTTGCTAATTGGAGTTGCTAAAGACAATGGAGCAAGAACATACTACCTACACTACTAGCACCAAAAACAAAAATCATGGTATCTCGTCAAACGTTTCGTGACTGTATCCGGCTTGTATACTGTGCAAAACTCGCTGCTCCAGTTAGACTGACATGGGATATTACTTTGACTTGCACTCTCTATGTCATGGTGATTTTTTATTAGAAGTCGGATTACAACAACAATTCATAACCTGTACTTTTGAACGCTCCAATAGAGGTATCAAACTCTCCAGTTAATATACAAACTAAACCATTCATCCATCCTAAAGCTTCAGACTTGGTAAAATAGGTTCGTAAAACTATGAATTTCCCATTCTTGTTTACATCTCGTCCTTTAAATGTGAGCTGCTCTTTGTCTTCAGTATTAAATACACCCTCCCAATGGGAGATGGTTATGCCGCCAGTATTGTGGATATAAGATCGACCTGAACCGCTAGCTCTTCCTGAAGGAAAGGAGTTATATCCCTTAATATTACCAGTCCAAGTGCTTTCTCTCTCTACCAATCCTTTGTCCTTATCTTCAAAAATAATCTTGCTACATGTTGGTTTGTCAGCTTCTTCAAATAATTTTCTTCCTATAGATAACCCTTCATTTACCAACAATCTGCTCCCTTTGCGGTTTGACATTTACCCACTAAAAAACATTGTATTCACGTGAACGACTTTCCTGATTGTGTGGATAGCAGCAACAAGTAGCATGAACGCGCTTTGTCCTTGCTAACTACATTTGGAATTTATTGAATGATTCTCCTAACACACCGGCTATAAAATAGGCTCCTACCATCTCTAAAGCTACGATTTATGTGAGTTAAACCGGGAAACTATGCCTCAGAGTTAGCCAGTACTTTTCCTGGTCTTTCAGCACTCCAATGGCTGAGATTTTGCTCTTGGATGGTTCTCATTCTATAAAAAATATGGAATAGATCTGGAAAAAAGTAAATAAGAGAAGCCAAAGCGATTTTTGCTATTCCATGGATCCTTTGATGGGTATAAGCGCAGTGGTAGGATTGGCAAATATAGGAATTCTAACAGTGTTGCTTATTATTTATACGAGATTATACAGGAACACTAAAGCAATTTTCACTATGGGCCTAATGTTTTTTGTAAGCCTGCTCATGTTACACAATTTAATTGCTGTATATGCTTACTTTGCAATGGAGCAATTGTATACCATAGGATTATTGCCTTATTTATTGGGGATACATATAGCCGAATTAGCCGGATTATCAGTGCTTTTCAGAGTTACATTTTTGTAAATAGTACATGCTATATGTCTCTAAAAAGTTGAATATGATTTCTCTTCAGTTCAGTAATTTTGACTCATCGAAAAAGTGGGCAAAAGATAGAAAAATCTAACAAGCGATTTTTACATTCAAAGAATGTACAATGTGTGGACTAGCACTAGCGCATTATATATTGACTGCTATTACTGTTATTCTTTGGAACAATGCTATTTGTCATTAATTCAATTGTAAAGTTAATTGTTAATTGTTTCCTACTTATTGAGCCCAAGATATGGCTGATATCTGGAGCTAATTTGGAAATAAGTATTAATACAAATTTGGAAGATAGAGTATTATTGCGTAATAATGATAATATCATTTGTAGTAATTTTAAGGGAGGTAGTGGGGACACACAATGGTAGTAGAAACAACTGTATTAGTTTCTGCTCTTGCAGGAGTAGGTTCTTTCTTATCTCCATGCATTCTTCCGATATTGCCTGGCTTTATATCATATTTGTCAGGGACAGCTGCCAACGAAGCTAAAAATTCACAAACAAGTAAAATTGAAACTGAGATTGAAAGCAGTGGGAGTAGTAGGTCTGTACAACCAGTAACTCTTAAGAGATCAGCTAGACTCCATATTTTCCTCAATACTGTCTACTTTGTGCTTGGTTTTTCGCTGGTTTTTGCAGTATTAGGAGTACTTCTGAATAGCTTTCTTATAGGTGTTGGAAATGGATTTCAACATTCACTTACGTCAGCTGGTGGAATTGTGATAATGGGGTTTGGTGCATACCTGATTTTATCTACTAGACTACGAACCTTAAATTTTGAGAAGAAGATGATGACAAGGCTACCTAGATTCAAGACAAGTTATATTACATCGTTTGTATTTGGAGCTGCATTTGCAGCCGGTTGGACTCCATGTGTCGGACCGATTTTGGGAAGTACTTTTGCGCTAGCAGCTACTCATCCTGCCGCGGCTTATAATTCGTTGCTGGCATACTCCTTAGGATTAGGAGTACCGTTTCTGATTACAGGTGCTTTCTTTTCACGAGCTACAGGACTAATAAGAAGCATGGTAAAGCATCTAAAGTATTTTAATCTAGCAATGGGCGGGATACTAATTGTTATTGGTATATTGCTATTTACAAACCAGTTGATCCTATTAGCTAACTTCCCGCTTGTTAATCAGGTAATCAACCTTGAGAGATGAATTTAGAGATGAAAAAAATAACAGGGAATTTAATTGATATGAATAAAGACAATATCAGCGCCTTAATTATGGCAATTGCAGTAGTAGCTTTGATAGCTGGATTTGGAGTATATTTCAACAGCCCTGGTCTTAATAATGCATCAGCGCCATCGCTCGTACAACAACGAGTAGAAAAATTTGTATCAACAGCAACTGTACAGAATGGTTCGTTAGCCACCATAAAGCTTGACAAAGCTCAGTTCCAGCAGATTGACAAGTCACAATTTATAAAGGCGCCTGAATTTGCTCAGGTGGATGGCTATATAAATACATATAATAATAGTCCATTAACACTTTCATCTCTTAAAGGAAAAGTAGTTCTAGTAGACTTTTGGACATACAGCTGCATCAACTGTATACGTACTATACCTTACATCAATGACTGGAACCAAAAATATGCTGACAAAGGCTTAGTAATAGTCGGTGTTCATTCACCTGAATTTGAATTCGAAAAGAACTATGACAACGTAAAGGCAGCTGTACAAAGACTAGGAATAACTTATCCAGTAATACTAGACAGTGACCACGGAACTTGGAATGCGTATGGAAACCAGTATTGGCCTAGACACTACTTAATAGACAACCAAGGATACATAAGGGATAATCATATAGGTGAAGGCGGTTATGATCAAACAGAAAAGGCAATTCAGTCGCTGTTAGCAGAACGAGCGGCTCAAATGGGTATGAAAGAGATAAGCTTCGATACAAAACCCACTACAATGATTAAACAGAATAGTTTACAATCTGTAGATCTAAGACAAGCCACAACGCCAGAAATATACGTAGGGTATGATAAAGCGAGAGCGCCGATCGGAAATCCTGAAGGCTTCAAACCAAGCCAGACAATATCATATTCTATTTCGCCTAACACGAGTTTCAAGCCTAGTATTGTATACCTTCAGGGCAACTGGAAGAACAATCCCGACAATATGGAATTACAAAGTGATACAGGGCGTATTGCTTTGATATATTATGCAAAGTCTGCCAATATGGTGGCCGGTGGAAAAGGTGGAGGCATTGTCTCTAATGATAACGACAAACAAGGAGAGGTAGGAGTACATGGACAAGCAGCTGCAACTTTAACATCAAATATGTCAAACAAATCACTAGGAGAGGATCTATCATCTGATGGTAGTTTCAGAATTGACAGACAAAGGCTGTATAATTTAGCAATGCATAATGACTATAATGCTCATTCCATAGTAATAGATGTTAAAGGTAAGGGATTCCAGTTGTACACATTTACCTTTGGATAGATAGACTAACGTATTCCATTCCAGTATACATAAGGTGCCAATAACTAGAGGTTATTTTGATCAATTCTCTTTTGATAATGCAAAACCAATAAGAAGATTAAGGCTATAATGGGTATCTAAAATACTATCTGGGACTAGGATCAATCAGAAAGACAGGTTTTGAAACAGATATGGATACAATCTGGAAAAATGTATTTAATATCTGAGCACAACATGTACACTATGAATAAGGATTTAAAAAACATTGCATTACAACTATGCACCTGTACGTGGATTGAAATAATGACAGGTGCAGGAATAACTTTGTATCTGACGTACCTTCACAGCTATATGCTTGCAGTTTTAACATTGGCTGTATTTGCACCTCTTATAGGATTTCATTTTGTAATGGCAAGACTATCAAAATCAGAAGACTATTGTAGTAGTTCAGCGTGTCTAAGACGTGGCAGTTTTTCAGATAATACTACTACCACAGGACTCGAGACACACATTAATTCGTAAGTCTGAGATAGATATAGATATAAATGACGCAAAAATCTGAATAAACAAATATTCACCCAAGGTTATGATGTTACTGTGTCTGTCCTTTTCTTTCTCGTGTCTACAAGAATCGGTATACTATTGGACAGTTTACAACTATGCCAGCTGAACTATATGGGGATACTCTATGGCCAGTTACCGACCCTTTCTCAACAAAACCCAAAATCTGAAGATCATCAATTAATCTTAAGCGATAACCGTTATCAATGGCTTGCTGCATCCACTTCCTTATATTAAGATCCCACATTGGACTATAGTCTGTGGCAATAGTAGGTATCTCCTAGAACATTTAATGGCTATATACCATCAGTTAAAGCGATGTTAACTTGCAGGTAAGGACTTAAGGTACGTTCAAAATAGTTAAAGTAGTTCAAATACAACGTAAGGACGATAGTGATAGTATCTCAGGAAAAATTACTGATTTTACATCTGAAACTATAAGCAAATTAATTCAACAGGGGTATGAGGCCCTGAGTAAATAAATCATCTAACGACTAAATGGATGTTTATGGGCTGGGTAAATCCGTAAGTAGAACGCGTATGCAGAGATGGTTAATATCGAAGCTATCAAAGTAGGCAAGGTTGCAGCAGCTGTTGTACAACAAAAATACAGTTTACTTCCTGTCATATTGCAATTTCTGTGACTATGTGCCTAGTTTATTTTAGCAGTAAAAGCTAAAGATAGGATTATGGTTATCATATATAACTGATTGACATTCAAAGACCTAAGAAAAGAGTTAGCCTAGAAGCAACAACACAGCAGCAATACAGGTTAACCAAAAGATTGCATACCAAACCATTTTGGATTTGGCATATCTCAGATCATAAGCAAGAAGATGCCAGGGTAAGCTACTACTGCTATTACCGTTACTGTATCTCTTATTGTTGTTATTTGCTAAAGGCAAGCTAAATGAAAATTTTGCACCTTTACTATCGGGATTATTCTGAGCCCATATCCTACCACCGTGTGCTTCAACAATACTCTCAGAAATAAACAATCCTAATCCAGTACCACCTGTGTCTGACTTTGAAGCAAACTTTGTAAATAACTTCGGTAATATGTCAGGATCTATACCTTCGCCATTATCCTTTATGTTAACAACTACTTCACTATCTTCTTCTTTCCTCTGTGTAATGATAGAAATATCTCCTCCTCCTTTAGTAAATTTCACAGCATTATTTAGAAGGTTGCAAATAACTTGAGTCATTCTGCCTCAATAAAGATATCCTCGGGTTCATACGCTTTATAGTATGAGCTGCCAATTGCTATCTGTAATGCATCTGATATTATGTCTTTTATATTGACACACCCTTTGTAAAGCTTGAAAGTACCACTTTCAATTCTTGCCGCATCTAATATTGTATAAGCTAAGGTTTGAAAATTCTTTGCATTTCTAAATATTATTGAAACTATTTCCTTATTTGGCAGCTCACTTTTTAGTTGTTCAGAGCCCATTATATTGGGCTCTATAGGCGTCCTAAGTTCATGTGCAGCAATATTTATGAAATCTCATTGTATCTTATCATTCACTTTTAACCGTTCGTTAGCTAAAGAAAGTTGTCTGTTAGATGATTCCAATTCTCTTGTCCTTGATCTAGATCAAGATTTAATCACATTGTTGGTTTACCACAGAAAAATGGAGCGGATAAGTCTCTATATGACTATGAGAAGATAATTTTTGAATCGTTCGTTACTCAAAGTAGTAACAGCAATAGTTCTAACAATAAACATATCTGGATAAAAAATTGTTGCAAGAGATTTAAAATGAGGAGAAGTTAAAACGCACCAAATCCTCTCTATTTCTTTGGATACCAAATCTTCTTTACTTCTTACATGGCTGTAGTAATCACACAGAAATGTTATATATGTATTTGAAATGTCGTTGCTACATCTTGATTGTTAATGCATTTTGATAGACTTGGAATGTTGCCGGTAAGATTCCTATTGGCTCGCCATCTATTGTAACTGTTATGTCTTCTCTTTTCTTTCCCTTCTCCTCTTCTTTTGGTTTTATTGACACCTTCCTTGCTTGTATATAGATGATGTCTTGATCATCACTGGTATAATTGCCGTTTTTCATGCTGAGGAATTCTTCTAACATTTTGAAGCTGCCAGAGTTCTTTAGAATAACAACATCCAGCAGGCCATCTGATACATTCGCTTGAGGTGCTGCTTTCAACCCTCCTCCCAAATACCTGCCATTGGCAATTACAGCCATTGTCATATTCGTCAGGATCTTTTCCCGTCCATCGTCTATAGAAATTTCACATAGGTTGCTTTGATAAGTTGGCAACGTAGCAACAACACTTGAAACTGTTGATACAATACGGCTCTTGACTTTATCTCTTATTTTTTTTGATCTATCAATGATCTCTGCTCCTACACCTATCTCAGCAGCATTAAGAAAAATGCGTGTAGGTGCTAGTTTTGAACGTATATTCTTACCACCATCATCATCTTTCGGGAAATTTGTGACTGTGGCACCGATAACATCAATCTTTTTTTGTATTTTACTTGTACCATAATGTTTGCAGCACTCAAAATCCTCGGTTGGTAAATCTAGTGATTTAGCTAGTACGTTTCTGGTTCCAGATGAAATGATACCAAAAACAGCATCAGGGTTTATCTGCTTTAATGATGGCTGGTGTGTCACATCAGAGTTTGTGATGGTATTGGCGATAGCAGCATTGTTATGAGTGCTATAGCCTTTATTGTGAATCTCAACATCTGCTTTTACTAATTTTTTCATGTTGTTATCCTCTTCTATTCCTTCTCCCTCTTCTTCTCCATTAAATAGGAAAAAACCATTTGCAACTTCATTTATCGTTCCATCTCCACCTATTGCGACAATATTCTTAAATCCTCTTTTCAAATATTCTCTTGCCAGGCTTGTCCCGTCTCCAGATTTAGTGGTAAAGGCAATTTCAGGATTTTCTCCAAAAAATTCCTTTACCTTAATATAAAAGTCATTCCAGTTCTTGCCAGTCGATCCACTAGAAGAAATTGGATTTACTATTAAGACTGTTTCAGTGTTAGTAGCAGTAGCAACAGGCTTTTCATTTTGTTTACTCATGATATGTATTATATCATCATCTAGATTATGTTATATGCCTTAAGAGCATTGCTGAACACAAGACTATAATTGTGGTAGAACAATAAATACTATAAATCTAATATCGTTTATTTCCGCAATCAATATTTGAAAAGCATGATTTATTGTCAAACTTCTAATCTAACTCTTTTCAAGATAACACAATTACTATCTGTTTATTCTAATCTTTTTATTTTAGTCACAACCAATTTGTAAATAGAGGTATTAATATCTGACAGCAATGGATGCATATAAATGACGTTGCCATAAAATCGTTAATAACCATTTAGAATACAATCTACCCATGGAGGCATCTGATGTAATGTCTGTACAAGTCGTAGCAGCTAAAGACAATGTAACTGTTATAGAGGTCGCTACAAGATTAGTATTAGGAGCATTTAACGGTCTACCTATAATCGATAATAATGGTACAGTAATAGAAATAGTAATTGCCATCGATGTACTACGTGCTATGAGAGATGGCAAAAATCTTGAAAACATCCAGTAAGAGATTTAATAACTAAACCCTGCTGTAGCCAAACGAGATACAAAAGTAGAGGATATAATTGACATTATGGATAAGAAAGGAGTTGATATGATTCCGGTAGTTAGCGGAGAAGAAACATATGGCAGGTTTTTAGGTGTAATTTCCAGATTAGATATATTAACAGAGAAAATGAATGAAAGGTTTGTTACGATAGAAAGGAATACTAATAGTACTGCTCATATGTAAATAATGTTCTTGTTTATATAGATTATATTAAAATTTCAGACATATGCTATACACCATTACTATACTTCTAACTTTCACAATTCTTTAGCTTGTTTTAATCCCCATTTCTCTCTTACTTTGTCTTCAAGTCTGTAAAAAATTAGCCTATCAAACACAAATCCTATTGTAAAGATTGTTATCATAGCTGCAATTATTTGATCCATAAGCTGGAATTCTCTTCCAACAAGCAAAATATGTCCTAGACCTACCGATGCTGCAATCAGTATTTCAGCCCCTATCAAAGCATGCCAAGCAAATGACCAAGCCTGCCTTATACCTACAATCAGTGATGGTGTAGCAGCCGGCAGCATTACTAACCTGAATAATGTTAAGCCTCTTGCACCCATATTCTCAGCTGCTCGAACATATATTGTAGGTATGTTACTAATTCCGCTAAATGTTGATAACATAACCGAAAAGATAGAGCTCATGATAACAACAAAGAAAATACCAAAATCATTTAATCCAATTAATAAAATGGCAAATGGCACCCATGCTATACTGGGAAATGATTGTAACCCTAATGCAAAGGAGCTCATAGTTTTACCAAAGTTGCGGAACCTTATCATCAACAATCCAACTCCAACACCCAGGATAATGGAAATTGAAAAACTAATGATGAGTCGCCACATTGTCATTGCTATGCTTGTAAATAATATTGCACTAGTAAACAAATCTACAAAAGAGAAAGCCACCGTTGCAGGAGACGGCAGAGATACTCTTGGAAATATTCCGAGGACAAAAACCAGTTGCCATATGCCTATGAACACAGACACAGACAATACTGTATAGCCTATGCTTTCAAGATCAACTCCTTTAGTTTCTCTTCTTCTTTTTATTTTTTCTGACCCTTTCTTAAGGTGTGAATCTCGCTGCAATTTTATTTTCTCCCGTTTTAATATCTAGAATTTCATTACATTCAAACTGTCTTGACTGGTGCGAATTATGCTCTGTAATCGCATGCACCATAGTAAGATTATTGAATTGCCATAGCTGCATATATGGCAATTCCTAATATGTAAAGAATAATATAACTTAGATTAAACATGCAATTATAATCACTATTGTGCAAAATTAGCATATAAATTTCGACAAAACCTCTCGAGCAAGCGATCAGTTGGTCTTCATATAGTCTCATATATCCTGTGTCTACCTTTAGATATTATCATCTACTCTTCATCAATTGTTATTCCGTTTACTAAAATTAAAATTATATTATTGTTATTACTGTCTCCAACATCGTATCCAGTAAAGATAGCTGCATAAGAAGAATTCTTTAATGTTTGAATAAGCGAATCATCATCTGGCGTGACGTTTAGTTCTAATTCATTTAACGGAATCATCTGTGCAGAGAAGTAAAATCTAAAGCTAGCTCTAATGTAATAGTAGTAATAGTGACATTCAAAGACCTAAAGAAGAGAGTTAACTTAGATTGTTAGGATATTAAATGAGCTGAATAGATGAGATCCTTTGAGATACTTTAACACTATAGATCTACTATAAATTTTTTACTAAAGTTTATTAGTAATGTTATGTTTATAATAAAAGAATAGAATGTTGTCTAAAGAAGATACATTATTAGAGCAACTTAGTATTACTTGCAAACTATGTGACGCAAAATTTGACAGCTTGGGCGATATGCAATGTCATGTATTAACAGAACACATGCAAAAGGGAGACTACCAAATTCCATCAGAAAATAGAGGGAATAACAAGTACTAGACAAATGTAAGTAGTTCAAAGGAAATCCATAAAGGACTTCCTTTATCGGGATATTGCTAGAAGACTTCTTTGAATTCTCAACAGTATAAGTGCTGGTTTGAACTTTTTGTTTTATAATTTCTATGTGTGAATTGACAGATTATACCTGTGTAATGTAATACCATACTCTGCAACCCATGAATATTAATAATAACATGCTTGCGTAGAAAAGATGCTGATGCCCAAAATCGCTTTAATAGTAGGTTCAGTCAGACGTGATAGACAAGGTATCAAAGTAGCTCGGTGGATGGAAGAGAAACTGAAAAATCGTAATCACATCGTATTTTTTATTGATCCTATTGATCTTAATTTGCCATTGCTCGATAGAATGTACAAGGAGATGACAAATCCTTCAGAAAAGCTAATAGAGCTTGAAAATAGAATTAAAGCTGCAGAAGGATACTTGCCTATTACTCCAGAATATAATCATAGTACTTCTGCTGCAATGAAAAATACATTGGATTATTTTTTGGAAGAATATTATTTCAAGCCTTCCGCTATAGTATCTTACTCTCCAGGCGGTTTTGGCGGAATTAATGCTGCTCAGCAGATGAGGTTAATATTTGCTGAATTGGGAGCACCATCTATACCGTCATCATTTCCGATATCAAGAGTACATGAGGTTTTTAATGGAAATGGAAAACTAATTGATGAAAAATACGAAAAAAGAGTCAAACGATTCCTAGATGAATTTGAGTGGTATATCGAGGCACTAAAGAATCAAAGAGAAAGAAAGGGCACTCCCTATTAGATTGAAATCCTGAAAGAGAACAATACCGGAGATAATTTTCATTATTAGCTTTTAATGATGCAAATCATGATTTACACTAACAAAAAGCTTGAGTTTGATTTTTCTTATATGGATTAGGATGATAATTCCTGTTCCTTTGGCCCCAAATAAGTTTCAAAAGTCTTTATTTTTTGTTAACCTAAGTCTTTAACTGCGCACTTCCAAAGAGTACTGAGAAGTCTTTGCACCATATCAAAGCTATATTGTATTTGGTTAAGTCAATTCCAACAGGTATATTGTAATTTTGGTTTCCATTATTTGCTTTTAGCCTCCCAAGATCTATGAAACTAGAGGCAGCTTTGTCAGTAGCAAGATAAAGATGAACATTGGGCCCATTTGTAGACTTGAAGCTTTCTAATCTGAGAATATTGCGTACACCTTCTAATGGAATTACTTTTGCTAATCCTTCTGCATTATGAAACCCGTCACCGGCTCCAATGAAATAACCCGTCCTTATTATTGTAGATGCAGCAGTAGTTGTTGCATTACTTTGTTGTTGCTGTTGTTGTTGTTTATTGATTATTCCTATCGTCATGAGGTCATCATCATTAATAGTATTATTTACCTCAGCAGCTCCTATCATAACCATATTTTTCTGCCTTTGATTCATCTGTTTAGCCGCATTTATTCTATCTCGATCATTCATAGAAATGAATTTTTGATATTCTTGTGACGCTACTTTTTTGTTTATAACTGCAGCAGTTGTTGGCAAGGGCTCATTTACTGTAGTGCTAATAAACAATGGAGAAATAGTGTATATAGCAAAAGGTATTGCTAATGCAACTACTACTATAATTATAATGACGATTAGTATCTTTTTATTCAATATGAGTTTGATGTTATGGTTATATAAAAGGACATCAATTAAATAGTCTTAAATTAAGACAATAAAAAATGAACTAATAACATTCTAAAAAGCTCTAACTTCTTATGATGATTTGACAATTCATGTCAGACATCAATAAATGTACTTGCATAGTCTTCATTCGATAATAGTATTCTAACCACCTTTATTTTCTACTTCACATCACTAGTAGTGCTTGCATTTGTCATATTAGTATTACTGTGGCCGGCATTTACTGTGGTTTTATTTCCCATCATCATATTACCATCTGTAGTTGTTAAATACTATCGATTTAGCAGGCGAAGAAAAAATTACCTATTTGGTATTTCTGACTATAAAAAATCAAGAAGAAAATCAGATTGCATGATAAACACAGACAGATCAAAAATGCTAGATTCAGGCTTCTTTGAAAACCAGGTGTGTGGTGCTTTACATAAAGCTTGAAAAGAATATGTCATTGCCAAAAATAAAGATGAATATGAAAAAATGGAGCGCTATGCACGCATTATTCAAGAGTCTCAATATGACCTAGGACTAGATGCTTGCTTTTAGATGCCTCGTTTAATTATTTTAAGAGTTCAATGGGGTCGGGAAAGACTTCAGTAGGAAAATATCTTAGGGACAGGTTAGAAGATTCAGATGAACTAGATTTAGATTTAATTGCAAATTCGGAAATTTCTCTTGATGTTGGAAAGGGAAAATGTAATAGCTGAATTGTATGATGGCGGATCGCATACCACCAATCCCACATGGATCAACAAATTTAGAGAAAAAGGTTATGATATACTTTCAGTAGTTTTAGAAGTCTAGAAACATGTTTGCATAGAGTTCTCGAAATACGAAAAGACAACTACTATACTACCTACTCAAAGTTACCCTGCGTTTGTCAAACGTGCGATATCCTTATTATTGATTTTATTACATCAGAAAAGGATATTCAAATCATATGGGAGTTATAGCTAATCTAATATTGTATTTTGCTTGCCGTCTTAAGCATATACATCTCTACAAATAATAGATTTTTCGAGCTGTAATATCGTTGCTATTTATGAATTATTGCTTTCACCTTTACTAAATAATTCCATCTTTGGGTCTACGCCATTAAATGATTTATTCTATATTTGTGTCCATTTGTCGATTTCTCTCTTGATCAAATTTTCCAAGTATTGCATATCAGTGATTTCCATCCAAGCAATTTATGTTGCCTTAACTTATGACATTAGGAAGTTAGCTTATACATTTCCTATGGTCTCTCAATTTAGGTATATCTATATATCAGATATTTTCTCAAAATACTATTAAATTTAATTATTATTACTGCTCACTTGTATTTATAATTCTAAATAGATACCAAAATATAGACATGTGTTACAAAAAACATATAAAATAATACGATGATTACAGCAGTTACTATCTGGGATACATACAAGCATGACAATAATTAGCCAAGTTAAAAGATATTATTTTTATCACATATCTGACAAAGAGAGTTCATTTTATTGTTCAGATAATGATGATGCTGATCACCATTATCATTCTAAACCTTCTTCCCCTCGTCGTACTTTACAGGATCAAGAACCAGATACAACTGCTACCGCAGAAAGAGGAACAAAAGAAGTCCCATTTGTCAAAAGGATTCTTATTATAGATGACGATCCTGATATTACTTTAGCTTTAAAGACTGTTTTAGAAGATAATGGCTATGTAGTTGATGTATTTAACGATCCTGCAAATGTAGTTTCAATTTTCAAGCAACCTGGAATATATAATCTTTTGATTATTGACATTATAATGCCCAATATGGATGGCTTCGAGCTGTATGAAAAAGTTAAGAAGATAGATAGCAAAGTAAAAGCTTGTTTTATTACTGCTTATGATGTATATTCCGAAGCATTAAGGGAGATATACCCAGGCTTTGAAGTAGATTGTTTTATGAAAAAGCCAATTGAAAATGAAGATCTGCTAAGAAAAGTAATGAATGCAACAATATAGCGATCTCCTAGTGTGGAGATGATATTTTAAGAGGGTAAGTTTGTTATCATGTATTTGATTATTGTTATTATAGTATAGATAACTTTACTATGGTACACGTATGAGTCTCGAGTTTGTGTAATTCTTTGCCTTTAAAGTCAAAACTGTCACGTTCAATATCTCTGTAGTTAAGCAAGGTATCCAACTCGACCATGCTCCACTCTTCAAGTTCCATGGGTATCTGCAATAAGCTCAAATTGCAGTAATAGATTTATACTGATAAAAAAGTTATCCTCAATTTGGAAATGTTTGTTAAATGTTAGTAGATAAATGTTTTTAGGTATTATTGTTTTATTGATTTATCTTAACTTGTTAAATTAACGGCATATCATGAAGTGGTGTGAGGACCAGGCACATCTGGGAAATAAATATAATGCAACTGTTTGCCATTATTCCTGTACGGCTTAATTCAACTTCACATTTCATACGTTATCGAGCATATATCTCATTTTGGTGAAAAAAATGGACGTTTGGGAGAAATATAACGAAAAAAGAGACTTTACAAAGACACCCGAACCAGTAGGAAGAAATACGAAGGAAGATGCTATAAAAAGTAAAGGGCTTAGATTTGTGGTACAGAAACATGATGCAACAAACCTGCATTATGATTTTCGATTAGAGACAAAAAAGGAAGGAGTATTAAAATCCTGGGCGGTACCCAAAGGTGTTTCCCTAGATCCCAAGGTAAAGAGGTTAGCCGTATTAACTGAAGATCATCCTTTAGATTATTTGCTTTTTGAAGGGATAATTCCAGAAGGAAGTTATGGGGGAGGAACTGTGATTGTTTGGGATACAGGCAGATACACTTCAGAACAAGAAATTTCTGACCAGTTCAAAAATGGCAAAATTACCTTTGCTTTGTTTGGCCAGAAATTAAAAGGAAGATTTTCATTATTAAGAACATCAAGAGAAAACCAATGGCTTTTAATTAAAGGGAATGATGACTTTGAATCTAAAGATGATTTAACTATTATACGACCTGAGTCAGTTCTAACTGGAAGAATTAATCAAGACTTGGAGAATGGTAAAGTAGATAGTAAAAGTACGAAGTCAAACAATAAGAATAAGGCCCATATTAGAGAGCCCAAAAGAAAAGACAGGGATACTAATAATACTATTAATGATGACGACAACAACTACAAAAGAAAAGATGGTAAATCTGCGATACTTTCAACAGAGATCAATCTAAAAGAAAAAGAACTCAGCGTTACCGCAGAATTTCCAATAAAAATAAAGCCAATGCTAGCTACAGCAATAGATGAATCCTTCAATGATAAACAGTGGGTTTTTGAGGTAAAATGGGATGGAGTACGATCTATATTCTCTTTACACAAAGCAAAAGCAATATTTGAAATAAAATCTAGAAGTGACAAAACTATTACTCATAGATATCCTGAACTAATAGAACCGCTAAAATTAGCAATAAAATGCCAAGAGTCAATCATACTAGACGGAGAAATTGTAGTACTAAATAAAGACGGGATACCAAGTTTTCAAAACCATCAGAGGAGAATGAACGTGGATTATAAAGCAGATATTGAGAAGTTATCTCAAGAAATACCTGCCACGTATTACATTTTTGATATTCTTTATTTGGATGGGGAAAAGTTGCAGAATTTAGACTTTCTCCAAAGAAGGAGTATCCTTTCTAAGGTTATAAATAAAAACAACAGAGTACAAATTTCTGATTTCTTTGAAGAAAGAGGACGAGAGATCTTTGATAGTGTAAAATCGATGAATCTAGAAGGAATAGTGGCAAAACACAAGTCCAGTAGATACTTACAAGGTACAAGATCAAGAGAATGGCTAAAAATTAAAACTATAAAAACTCAAGATTGTGTAGTGATAGGGTATACAAAGGGAGAAGGAAACAGAGAGACTTATTTTGGTTCTCTTCTCCTAGCAGTGTATCATGATAGCAAATTAAGATTCGTTGGCCATAGTGGAAGTGGGTTTGACTTCTCCCAGCTTAACGAGGTTTACAACAAACTTCAGCAGATGAAGATAGAAAAATGTCCTGTTGACTATATTCCATATACTAATCGAGCTCCTGTCTGGATTGAGCCTAAACTTGTAGCAGAGGTAAAGTTCAGTGACTGGACACACGAAAAGATTATGAGAGCCCCTATATTTCTTCGATTCAGGGAAGATAAAAAACCAGAAGAATGTATTATAGAAGAAGAAAAGAGTACCGAAGAATTGGTTTCAAGAGACAATGAAAAGGAGCAACTACAAGAAGAAGCAGAAGAAGAACTACCCACTATCCATGAAGCTTCTAAAATATCTTCATATAAAATCGATAATAGTATTGCACAGTTATCTTCTTTTTCTTCTTTTTCTCACCTTAATAAAGTATTCTGGAACAAAAGTGAGAAGCATCCACAACTGACTAAAAAGGATTTGATTGAGTACTACAACGAAATTAGTGAATATATTCTTCCTTATCTTAAGGATAGACCATTATCTTTGAGTAGATATCCTGACGGAATAAAAGGGAAGCATTTCTATCACAAGAATTGGGATAAGGAAAAACCTGACTTTGTACATACACTAAAGGTATACTCCAAATCAAAAGGTGGTATTGTTAACTATATTATGTGCAATAACAAAGACACTCTTCTTTGGCTAGCAAACCTTGGATGTATAGAGATGCATCCATGGTATAGTAGAGTCAATGATTTTGATTTTTGCAAAGAAAATGCTACAGATGAAGAAAAATGCGGATTGAACAGACCTGATTTTATAGTCTTTGATTTAGATCCTTATATTTACTCAGGTAGGGAGAAAAAAGGAGAAAAGGAACCAGAATACAATTTCAAAGGATTTAAGGCCGCAGTTGATGTAGCATATGATACAAAAGATCTATTTGATGAATTAAAGATAAGGTCTTATGTAAAAACATCTGGAAAAACAGGATTACATATCTTTGTGCCCATTGTTTTATCGTATACATATGATCAGACAAGACGATTTGCTGAAATTATTGGGAAGATGCTAATTGCTAGATATCCTAAAAAAATAACGATGGACTGGCTCACAACTAAAAGAGTTGGAAAGGTTTTCTTTGACCATAATCAAAATGCAATGGGAAAAACAATAGCATCAATCTTTTCTGCAAGGCCTACAGCTTCAGCTACTGTATCTATGCCTGTTACATGGGAAAAGTTATCGAGTATACTTCCAACAGATTTTAACATCTTAAATGCTAATGATTTCCTAAAAAAATCAGGAGACTCTTGTAATGGAGTATTGCAACAGAAACAAGACATAGTCAAACTGCTTGAAGATATATCAGATCGGTAACTCGATTGTTAGCTCTAAATCTAATCCTCAGTTACTGGTTAGGATGTTGTATGCTAGTAGGACACATTGTCTCGATATCGAACCGATATCTGCATGGAAAAGAATTGAGGAAGCATAAAATAAGGGCGAAGTCGCTTACAAAAATGTATAGTTTACTGCTCCTGTAAAAAATGACAATTAAATATATTAGTAAAGGCTAGTTTAAAAAGAAATTCATACCCAAAGTAAATTACTTTTTAATTCATGCCTCTCAAGAACCCCAATAGACATTCCTAGAATCTTTTTAAGATTGTTTGGCCGATTTATATGAGCCTCAAATAATAATTTTTGTAAATATACATGCCATCTTCTGACCTAATCTTTTTATAATTTATTTTTGATTACTTGTTGGTTATGTATTGCAAATGAATAATGACAGAGCTCTGTGTCCTATTTGTAAGAACAAATTGACTGAACATTCAGAATTGCAAGACAAAATATGTAATATGATTATAATAAAACAATTTGCAAATAACTGTCCGGGTTTTGATGTTCAGTTTAGACCTTTCTTTGGAAAAGAGGAAGAAGGAGATTAGATACTACTAATTAAGCGAGATGTAAGATTTAACATGAAATCTCAATCAACAACACAAAACATATATTTTTTGATAATATTTGTGAATTCAGTCTTTGTTTTTGTGTATTCGCCTCCTACAAAGACCTTTGCATAAGAGTCTAAATCCAAATCTTTAATACGAATAGATAATGTTTCAGTAGCACGCATTCTCGCTGCAGAGAACAACGTTACATAGGTCTTTAACTTGATGTCAGAGCACACATTTAAAATATCAATTATGCCTTCTTTTGATAATGGTTCCTTATTTTTCCTAACTATCCTTGGGCTAATGTCTACATCATGGTATTCAAGAAAATTCTTAACAGTTACAATGCGCTGTTTTAATGTGAGTGTGGAAGTGGTATGATTTTTTGCAAATATGCACTATAACCGTTTAAAATATCCATATACATCAGCAATTTCCGCGAGATTTTAGAATATACTGCAATAATAAATAGTATTCATATAAATACAAGAAGTATAGTGTTTATTATGAAATAATTACTGTTCTGGTTGTAATTATTTTGCGGGGATTGGCTGCTGATGTTGGCCTTTTTCAAGATCTTTATTCCTGTGCAACAAATGAAGGAATCATTTCGCCAATGACCTGCTGTCATTTGACCTGCGGATATCATTGCTGGAAGATGATTCATAGGTTCCTATTCTCAAGCTCGCATTAGACGTTATATTGCCTTTTCATTTTCTTCTCCAGACTCGATATCGATCGCACGCGAAACTGGCGAAATAAAGATCTTGCCCATTTTAGAATTTGCTCTGATAAGTTCAATGGCCTCATTTTCCTTTTCGTCTTCTACTATTACTTGAACAGTATACCTGTCACTGAATTCTGGTGTAAACATTTCTGTTCCTTTGGATGCATGGATTTTTGGAGCAATAGTCTTACCCCTCCCCTTGGCCTTCAGAATAGTTATACCGCCAACATGAATTTTTTTCAATGCCTCGCTAATTGCTTCTACATCATTTTGTGGAATTACTACATCTATTTTAATCAAGCAAATGGTACTTGGTTATTATCCATAAAAAACATTTTCTAGAATGCCGAAAGATAATTTGTGATATTATTAAATGAAAAATATATATTATATGTTCAGGTTGTAAAAAAAGTCGTGGCAATAAATTCTGGGGATACTGCTTGGATGCTTATTGCTTCAAGCCTTGTATTGTTAATGATTCCCGCTCTAGGATTATTCGAAGCAGGGCTATTACGAAGAAAGAATACGGTTTCTATATTTATGCAGATATTCTTTGGAATGGCGCTTTTGAGCGTCATGTGGTTTATCTTTGGGTTTAGTCTTACATTTGGACCAGATACTGCAGGTCTTGTGGGTAATTTGGACTGGACATTCCTTAAAGGCGTGCCTTTTGATAGTTCACTTAAATATGCCCCAACTATTCCAGGGGTCTTATTTGTAAAATTCGAAATGATGTTTGCAGTCATCACTCCATTATTATTAACCGGAGCGATAGCTGAACGAATGAAGTTTAGTGCGTATGTTCTTTTCATCGCAGCATGGAGCTTTTTGATATACTATCCTCTTGTGCACTGGATTTGGGGAGGAGGATGGCTTGGTAAACTAGGAGTTTATGATTTTGCAGGTGGAATAGTAATTCATACCAGTGCTGGAATGGGAGCACTTGCCGCAGCGCTGGTGCTGGGAAGAAGAGCGAATTATGGCCCGTCCATCATGGTTCCACATAGTATCCCAATAGCTGTACTGGGGTCTTCTCTTTTATGGTTGGGTTGGTTTGGATTCAATGCAGGAAGTGCACTAGCTTCTGGCGGAGTAGCTGGAAACACAGTAATTGTTACTCATATGGCTTCAGCAGTATCAGCTCTTGTATGGGTAGCCCTTTCTTGGATGAGGACTCACAAACCAAGTGTAATAGCTGCAATAAATGGTGCTATTGCAGGACTTGCAGGGATAACTCCTGCGTCTGGGTATGTGAGTGTAGAACATGCATTTGCAATTGGGTTGGCTATTGGTATTGCCTCTTATATGGGAGTACTCTTCTTAAAGGAAAGGCTAAAGATAGATGATGCATTAGATGTAAGCTCAGTTCATGGTGTTGCAGGTATTATTGGATCTCTTGCTATTGGGATATTTGCAAGCTCATTGATAAATCCTAGTGGACCAAACGGATTATTATTTGGAAATATATATCAGCTTCCTATCCAAGCAATAGGCGTAGCTGTCGCAGGAACATTGGGTTTCGGAGGAACCTTGGTGATAATGAAAGTAATAGATGTATTGATAGGAGTTAGAGTGTCACCTGAGACAGAAGAAAGAGGTCTGGATATTGAAGAACATGCTGAACGTGCATATACAGATGAAGGAGAATTTGAAAAGCTCTAGCTATAATTGCACACAAAAAATTCCCTCTTTATTAAGGATCATAGATGAGTAAGCGTCGTATTCTGCCCAACTTTTTAGCAATTTATCGAAATGCAATTGAATGTTTAATATAGGAACTAAAATAAAAAAGACGCACGGTAGGACATTTGAGATCAGAAGATAAGGCATATTGTTGTAATAGGAATCAACGTTCCTGAAAATGTTGATCTGCTCCATGGAATTAATTATATATATAAATTGCACAATCATTTTTGATGTAAGATTCGTAAGAATCAGAAGGCGTCCTTGTTCATATGGGCTGTATGTATAACGTAATGAAAAAGAAATAAGAGCATATCTTTAATTAAAGCTATTCTTTATTCGTTATCGGCATAGAATAATGAGGAACATGGATCATATATATACCGATAAATCC
>JBJMFM010000027.1:0-10551 GCA_045808425.1 Nitrososphaeraceae archaeon
TAGATCCCGTATGTAGCTGACTTCTTTGATATGAGGCTCAACGTGTGTAGATCGTAAATTAGCATCCAAGTCAATTCCGCTATGACTTTAGAGTGTATATACTTTTAGCCCTTTTTTATGCTGCATTTGAACAAATGATGAAAAATCAATTACCGCTGCTGCTGCCAGATGGCTCGTTGCTTGAGCAGATGCAACTGTTAGCTTGCTGAAAATAATATTAGCACACTAGCCAAATCATAACGACGAGGAACGTTTAAAAGTAAAAATATAAAAAATACAAGGGGAAATGTAGCGTTGGTTACAAGCGATAGGCAACAGTGCGTTTTCTGTTCGATAATTCAAGGACATTTGCCAATAGCCGAAGTATATCAAGACGCCAATTTTTTGGTGCTCATGGACAAATATCCAATTAACATAGGTCATACTTTAGTTATCCCAAAGCTACATTATGATAATTTACTTTTGATGCCTTCCGCTGAAGTTGCTAGATTATATTCGCTTGTTGCAATTATAGCCGAATCGGTAGTGTCTTCTGTTAATGCAGATGGTTTTAACGTAGGACAGAACAACGGAATAGCTGCTAACCAAATAGTTCCTCATGTCCATGTTCATATTGTTCCGAGGTTCAAATACGATAGCCCTGACGGAAAATGGCCTAACAGAAGAGTTGCCTCCTACCAAGAACTCTTGGAAATAGCAGAGAAGATGAGATCTACAATTAACTCATCTCGAATCCAACGTGCCATGTCTGAATTAATACCTATGCACACAACACGAGAAGATATACTATGACTATACCGATAAGAAACCCGCTCTTACCCCAAAGCAGCCGTTAAATGATTTATTTACCTACTGGAAGATTGTAAATCCAAACAATAATGGCTTTGCAGACCAAAAAGAAAAATTTGGCGTCATTTTTTCTTTCAGACATGAATATGTGTGCATGTTGCGTATACGTATATGATTGTGATTATCATTTGATATTATTATTGGTACCAAAAGATTGCATATGTCATTGCTGTGCTTGCATGGATGTCAATGCTTGCTTCTTTTTCACGCTTGCCATTTTGTGTCATAGCCATCAAAAATACTCATACAACAACAGTCCTCAGATCATGTACTTTCTGAAAAAACTTTAAGTTCTGCTGGGATCTTCATCCTCCCTTGGTATTCTTTGAGGTAATTTAGTGCCTCTTTCTTTGTTTCAAATTTCGCTTCACCTCTAAACGAGCCGTGTTTATCAATTAGGCTAACCGCATTCCAGGTTCCATTTTTACCAAGCTTTTTCACAACAAACATCTCTTCGAAAGATATACCTAATAAGATATATTTATTTGAAGAGTTTAGGAAAATAGTTCCCTTTTCAATTTCTAACTATAGCAGCAGAAGGCAATCATGTACATGCTGATGATCTCTTGCACATATTATTATATATACTGCGAAATTAGCTTACCATGTAATTACAGCATTTCATATCCATACGCATATTTAGAGCGATTAGTAGCACAGTTGTCGTCGCATACATAGCCTCCAAATGGATCAATTACCTAGTCTGTGAATAGTATGTACTACAATATACTGTCTCTATATGTGAACAACTATATAATATTGAGGAACACTGGTTCGCCTGTTATTGAGATTAGCAGCGCTCTATTCAGGCGGCAAGGATAGCACCTTCTCTATTTTTAAAGCAAAACAGGCTGGCAATGATATAGCCTGTTTGCTTTCGATGCGACCGAGCTCAGACGAGAGCCTTTTGTTTCACTATCCAAATATGTGGTTGACAGATCTTCTCGCAAAGGCTATGCAGATCCCTTTGGCTAGCTTTGATGTTGCTAAAACCTCCAAGGAAGGAGAAATTGAAGCGCTAGAGGACGCGATTCTGGCTTTGAAAACCGAATATGGTATTGATGGGATAATTCATGGGGCAATTTCTAGCAACTTTCAAAACCAATTATTTAAAAGAATTTGCAACAAAAATGGCTTGACAATGGTTACACCTATTTGGAATATCCAATTAGACAGTTACTTGGATGAACTTTTGTCTCAGAAATTTCATGTCATATTCGTAAGCGTATCAGCGATGGGGCTGGGAAAATGCTGGCTTGGGAAATCATTGGATAGGTCTTCATTAGTTACACTGTCAGCTTTGAGCAGAAAGTTTGGCTTTAATTTAGCGTTTGAAGGTGGTGAGGCTGAAACATTGGTGTTGGACTGCCCCCTATTTGAAAAACAAAGGATCAATGTCAATAAAGCACACGTCAATTGGGATGGACAAAGGGGAATATTTGAAATATTAGAAGCGTCATTAATATCCAAGAAGTAACTGAATAATAATGCTTGATAATTTAAGAACTGGTCTTAGGAGTGCTCTTAAAAAGATAGTTGGAGCAACTGATGTAAATGAAGAGCTGATTGATGCACTTTGTAAAGACGTGCAAAGAGCATTGTTGCAATCCGATGTAAACGTAAAATTAGTAATCTCAATCACTAAAAACCTAAAGGATCGTGCATTAAATGAAAAACCTCCTAAAGGCCTATCACGGAAGGATCACATCATTACAATACTTTACAATGAACTTGCAACATTGCTAGGATATAGTGGAGATACTATTACAGTGGTTGACAAAAGCCACGATTCAGAAGACCAAGTCATCTCATTCAAGCCAGGTAAGCAAAATATAGTTCTCATGCTTGGCATTCAGGGAAGTGGTAAGACAACAGTCACAGCAAAGCTTGCTAGATGGCTAACAAGGCATGGTTATCATGTTGGCGTGGTTGGAGCCGATACTTGGCGACCTGGAGCGCTTACACAATTGAAAATGAATTGCAGCAAGATAAACATTGATGTATACGGCGAAGAGCAAAGCCAAGATGCCGTGGGTATAGTCAGGAGCGGTTTAGAGTATTTTAAGTCGCAAAATGTTGATGTCATAATTATTGATACTGCCGGAAGGCACAAGGAGGAAACAAGTCTTCTTGAAGAAATGAATAGTATGTATAAGGTTGCAATACCAGACCTTGTGTTATTAACTATAGACGGCACAATAGGGCAACAAGCTTACAGTCAGGCAAAAGCTTTTCATGAGGCAGCACCTGTAGGAGGCATAATTGTAACCAAGCTTGATGGAACAGCAAAGGGTGGTGGTGCACTTGCATCAGCCGCTGCTACTAACGCTAAAGTTATGTTCATAGGAACAGGAGAGCGACTTGATGATCTAGAGCCATTTTCTCCTACCCGGTTTGTAGGAAAATTACTTGGAATGGGCGACATCAAAGCACTACTTGAAATGGCAAAAAGTTTAGAACTTCAATCAGATGAAACCCAAACAAAGAGGCTGCTGAGCGGCAAGATAACAATTGAGGACTTTTATGCTCAAATGGAAAATGTTAGCAAAATGGGATTCAGAAATGTAATTGATAATTTGCCTGGACTATCAGGGATGGTAAAAGAAGATGATCTTGATGCTCTACAAGGAAAGATGGAAAAATGGAGATTTATTATTCAGTCAATGAATAAAGAAGAGAAAAGGACACCGGATATAGTTAATGACTCTAGAAGAAAGAGAATAGCAAGAGGTGCTGGAACTACTGAGCATGATGTCAAAGATCTCATAAAACAGTACCATAACTCAAAGTCTATGATGAAACAGACAAAAGGTAGACAAATGCAGGGAATGCTAAGGCGATTAGGACTTGGTTGATGACAACTAAAGGGAAATTTGCTACATCACAAGTTAAAGAAAAAATATAGCCTCTGCAGTTATTGCTTATATCGCCAACTCACCGGAGTAGGAAATACTAATAACAGATTACATAAAAAAGGCAGATTAAGCAGCAATTCAGACTCGTGCTATATATGCCAGGGAATAATGGACCAATTAGATTGGATTGTCAAAAAGATATGCGACCTAGTTGAAGAAAAAAAATATCAATTTGACTCTTTTCTACTGGGAGCTACTCTACCTTCTCTAGTGTTCGAACGGGAGGATTCAATACGCGCAAGGTTCAAACTCCGAGGAAGAGAAAATATAAAAAAACAGTTTGTAGATGAGCTCAGAAAAAAATTTGAGTACCTCACAGGCAAGAGTCTTGAGCACATAATACCGGATATTACCATAAACATTGTCATCGACAGTCAAGAAGAAAACAACAACAACGACGCATCATCATCGCCAACAATTTCTGTTAAATCTTCTCCACTATTTTTAGCTGGTAGATACGTAAAGACACAGCGAGGGCTATCACAAAAAAAAGATAAATGTCAAAAATGCTTAGGAAGCGGATGTGCTTTATGCAGATACTTGGGGACATCGTCATTCAACAATATAGAATCTATAATAGCTTCACGGATCTTGGAGATAACAGGAGGAGAGAATCCTAAATTCTCATGGCTGGGGGGCGAGGATAAAGACAGCCTTGTATTGGGGAAAGGGAGACCTTTTCTATTGCGTGTCTCAAATCCAAAGATTAGATCGTTAAAAGCAGATCTAACAATAAAAGAAAATGGTGTTTACGCTGTGATAAAACAACAAAAGCCACATCTTTCATCCAAATTACCCTCTCATTTTATCACAAAAACAAGAATAACCATTCAAACTGAACAGGATTTATGTAGCAAGAGCCTGGCACGATTGTTAAATATCCTTGAAAACTCAGAAGTAACATTTAAAGCGAAATCGAAAATTGTCAAAAAGAAAATCTATTCTCTCAGAGTGGAACAAATTGATGAGAGAAAATTTGTCCTTACGATAGTTGCTGATGGTGGACTTTTAATAAAACAGTTTGTCGGCGGTCAGAAATATATTGAACCCAACATTTCAAAAATTATTGGAATGGAATGTGAATGTATAGCTTTTGATATTCTTGAGGTAAATACACAGTAACATCTCCTTTGCAGAAATCGCAGGCCTGTCAAATCAAATAAAATCAGATAATGAAATTATTTTATTGACAATCTTATCATCTTTGGATGCATAAGAAAACAAATAGTAAAACAGGTTAATTAAAAAAAGTATTCCTATAACGAAGCGTTAGTGCATGTATGAATATATTTACTACCACAGTCAAATTATCATTATGAGTATCTATGCTAACATCTTAAAAATATCATTTGACATAATATGACCACTATGGATGTTTTTTTTATCAAAAATCATAGAAGAAAATATCAATGAGTCCAAAATAATATGATACATAAGAACTCAAAAGTCCCGAGATCATGTCATGTCAACTATTTCCAATGATGAGCTAAAAACCATAAAAACAGCTGTCAGCAGGATAGCAAAAAAATATAGAGTAGCTGGGGTGTGTTTATATGGTTCAAGGGTAGCAGGGTATTCGCGTGTAGATAGTGATTTTGATGTAATTATAGTGCTAGACGATTATCCCTACGCTGTTAAGTATATCTACGCAGCCGAAGAAGAAATGAAAATCTCTGCGCTAGTAGTTGACCTAGTAAGTCTGCAAAAGGATGCTGCGTCTGCTTTCCTAGGCGAATTCGTAGTTGGCCGTTTATTGCATATATATGAACCAATCCAGAATAAAGACTTGTTTGAGCGGCTAGAAGTTGTCTATAAAAAAAGGGTTATTTTAGATGAGATATCTAATATTGTCAAGTCGGCGAACGTTCTGAGCACGCAGATAATTTTTCCATTAGAATATATAATGTTCTCAAAAGTTAGGTATAGGAGCTTACTGTATCCAAATGCTGCTTATAGCTATTATCAGACATATACAGGAAAAAATTCCTGTCATAACATTGAGTTTTCTCTTGCTGGTTACCAAAAAGCACTTAAAGAGATATTAGCGGATGACAAAGAATTGCTCATTGTTGAGTCTTCTGGCAGAGCTATTCAGATATCCGAAAGAAGAGTTGACGTCCAAAGAAATCAGAAAATAGCTTCGTTAAAATTAACGAAAAAATTGCAGGAATTTTCTTCATATTTTATTCATGCGTATGCTGGTAGACACACACTGCGTCATGTTGTAAAAGAAGCCGAGTCCAAAATCAGTCGTCATAAAGAAAGCAGTATAAGGCTACCTAATTTTATCTCAAGTCCAAAAGATTTGTATTGGAAGTTACCGGAGGGAGTTATTGTCAGTGATGATAAAGATTGGCTAGACAGGATAGCAGAATTGAATGGTTTTTCCAAATATGTGATTTCAAAAAAGCATAGTTTAGGGGCCAGAAATGGCGCTACTGCTTTATACATGTTACAAGATCTGAACAATCAAAATATAACGAAATCACTAGTAGTAAAGAAGATGACGAGATCCGCGCGGGCGATGTTGAGTGGCTTTCACAGGTTTTCTTCAACAATTGATGGCCCTAAAGTCGACCCTCTATTTAGACTTGGTAATGGATACAAAGCTCTAAGGTATATTCGAACCATGGGGTTGAACACTCCTATCATCCAGTCAGTGGTCTTGGCTAAGAAGATATTGGTAACTGAATTTCTTGAAGGAAAACCGATCTCTGACGTACTGAAAGAATGCTTGAATAGAAACAGTATATCTGCTGTTGATCTTAAGTGGATTAATATCACCGGAGAGCACATTGCTAGAATCCACGCTCACCAATGCACTCTTGGACATATAAAACCAAGCAATCTCATCGTGTGTAAGAATAAACTATACTTCACTGGGATTGAAGAATTTGGCTTTAACTCAGGTGATCCCTTGTGGGATGTTATTCATTTTATCAGCCATGCACTTGAGAATACAACAAATACTTTTGTTGCCAAGCAAATTTTGGAAGAGTTCTTTGAAGGTTACTCAAAGGAGATGCCCATAGAGCATATTAAGAAATTGGTTAGTGCTGGATATTATCTTCCGGCATTATATAATATGCTCAATCCATCAATCGCAGAAACAATCAAAAAAGAGATAACTAAATTTGTTAATTAATTTCTTGATTGCTATGCCGACACTTTCTTTTTACTACCTTTTTGGTTTTGTATGTTCCTTATGTGTAAACTCAGTGAATCCGCATTTACCACAGGTGTTTCTATCCTTGTGTTCAGCCATAAAAACGCCCTTGCCACATCTCGGACAATCGCGCTTATTCTTGGTAACTTTGTCACCCTCTATACTGTAAAATTTGTAAACAGAAACCTCGCCTTTTGACTTGCCCTTGCCGTCTGCCATATTCCCGCTATCTCCCTATCTCTTTCCCTTCGACCTGCCAGCACCAGCAGCTGATGCTTGTTTGGTTTTTAACTTCTGAGCCTTCTCTTCATCTAGTAACTTCTTTCTGTCTGCTTTTGAGATACCCCTTAGCGTCCTAAATCTTGGAAGATGCTTTTTCATTTCGTCTTCATTATTGTAAATGTAAAAGGTAGATTCTAGGTCCATCGTACCGCGTTGACCTGTCATAGTAATAGCAATAACTCTTTTCTTGTCAACGTTAAGCTTGTCGGCAATCTGCTGGGCTGCATCGATTCTGGTCACCTTCCCTGCAGCATTTTTCAGTATAGCTCTGATTTCCCGTCTGTTAAGCAGAGAGTTATTGCGATCTTCTAGTGTATTTAGCTCTAATGCCAATTGCTTGCAAATCTTCTTTGTAAACTCATATAAATATTTGCAATGCTTTTGGATAACTATTTAGAAATAATGTATTCTATCATAGTGAGCAACTTTGGCTCCAATAAATCCGACAATCTATGGTTGCTGTAAGCTTTGACATTGGTTTATTCTGTACGCTTGCACGCGACATATGATAATAGAGTATTTTTATAAAGAGGATCTAAATAGACTCTAATGGGTCATATTGATACTAACCTCTACAGTGAGGAGGAGAGTGCGTCAATGGACTAGAACTAGAACGATCCGATACCATTATCCTTGTTGTCTTCGCAGCATTTACCATAGCTCCATTCACTGGTTTATTGCAATTCAAACATAGCTCCGCTTCCCATCCGTCAGGGATAATGCCATTTATGAGATCACCAATTGCGGACAACCTTCCGACCCGGTATCTTTCATCAAGTAACGACTTCATCAAAGTGATGAATTCATCTATCGTCAACTTTCCATCCTTTCTGAATTTTTCGACCAATGAATTTATTGTATTGTTATTAGCAGTTAGTAAATCCTGTTGGAGATATCGAAAGAATTTTTTTTGCAATGCATCGATATTATACTCTACGAATCTTAGAAACCGTTGATATTCGTTCTCTACCAAATCTGGATGAAACCCATATTCGGCTATAACCTGTGCAGGTTTTTTTCCGATAACGAATTCGCCATATAGTTTTTTCAAACCCTCTGCATCTAATTGTGAAACACTAAGTAAGCTGTTATTAGTGTAGATATTCAGTTGGCTCGTTTTAGATATTACTTCTGTATCGCTACTAATTAGATGGCCTGCTGTCTTTAATTTGCTCTTCTCCTTCCATACATATGCTTCAGTTGTACCAGCTATTCTAGCTATGTCTTTTGTGGAGCGATTACCCTCCGAAAGTAGTTTGATTATCATTTCTCTCTTATTAGTAGAATTATGTGGTACTGGAATTGGTTTGCTCAAAAGAGGTTAAGGTATAGTAAGGTAAGGCAGTCTAATTAACTTTACGTTTAACTTTTACTAGATATAGCATCAAAGAAACTATACTCTCATTTACCTTACTTCACCTATTAAAAGGCAAGCTAACTCGTACAATATTAAGATTATACATCTACTCTAAGAAATGGTTTGAGAAGTGAATGAAACAGTTAATTGCGTTATGAAAATCTGATTATTGCCATAAATTATATAAGTAGCGGCAAATGTTAATGATCCAATCTGGATTTCAGTGACTCGCATGAGTATATTCCGTTTAAGGTACAAAATATTTATCTTGTTGAACTTCAGCCAATATGGTTCGACAATCAATGCTGGTTATTTTTCTATGGCATGTTGCATTATGCTGAAATAACATCTAAACCATCCACTTGCAAGCCTTGCTACTTCCTCTAGTGTACCGGCTTCCTCAAAAAGATGAGAAGCATTTGGAACGACGACAAGCTTTTTCTTTTCTGACCCCAGAACCTTGAGTGAACTTTTGTTCCAGGAGATTACTTGACTGAAATCATTGCCACCAACGATGAAAAGCGTAGGAACATTTATGTTTTTTAGATATTCCACACCAGCTAAATCCGGTCTTCCACTACGCGATACTATAGCACCTAGTGCTAGCTTACCCGCTGGTCTTTCTACTGCCTGTCGCTGGTTTTGATTTTTGATAGGTCCTGTGATAGTAGCAGCAGCAATTAGAGCTGCAGCAGTACCTGTGCTTGCACCAAAGTATCCTAAAATAAGACTTCTAGTATCTGAGTTTTGCCAAAGCCAAGACGTAATAGAAGTCAGACGACTGGCCAATAATTTGATATTGAACTTATTTAGCACAAGACCTGGGATCTTACATTGTATTTTCTGAGCTCGTATATCGGCTTGCTCCTCTTCTTGAGTTAGAAGGTCTACTAGCAGCGTAGCAAGTCCGTCTTCACTCAGCGCTTCTGCAACGTATTTATTTCTTGGACTGTGTCTTCCGCTTCCACTTCCATGTGAGAATATAACTAATCCCTTTGGATCTGTTGGGATGCATAGATCAGCTTGCAGAATCTCATCTCGGCTTTTTTCAATCGGTAGAGATGTTTTAATTGGGATTTCTATTTGAGAATAAGATAGTGTAATAGTAGTTACCTCCTCTCAGCAATCATTTTCTTCCTTGTTAATCGCACATGTTTGTTTTATCCTTTATCTTCTATCTCATCGCTGGGATTATCACATTAATGATATTAATTATTGCAGGTTCCATTTTGTTCGACATTATATTCTACTTCATATTCTATCATTATCATTATTATAATTGCTAAGCAGCGGTCCATGAAATGCCCAAATGAGCAATTTCAATTGGTTTCAAGAAGACCTCTGATGCTAGCCTCTATTCTTCACAAATGGTATTGTCATCATCGTGCGTCATAGACGATATTGTTTTTCTCTAAATTACAGATTCAGAGCTTCAATGAAATGTGTTTACCTGTCAGCTAAATTAATCTACCGCAAGCCCGTGTGCTACCACGGGTTATAGTCGTTCCTCTATGTCTATTTTGAATAAAAATAATGGATTAGGTTGACCAGCGACTCGTATAGTGTAGCCCACAGTCTTACGATTTGCAAAAGAATCTTATTTTTGGCCATGCTTTACCAAAAAATCAACAAATCTTTTAACATTAGGCTGTATATTTAGATCATTGCACTCCGCAAAATGTTCTCTATCTCCATTTTGAATTGTAATTTTGTATGTAAAGTAATCTGCTGCACCTTTTTTTGTTTTTGAAGAAGATTGCTGGAATGAGTCTGATGAAAGCTCAAAAATGTGAGACTTTTCTATTAAGTTTTGCAGTTCCTTCGCTTCATTAGAAGAAAGGGTTTTAGTATCTACAGTAGTTGACATGATCATTCCTGCATAGCCGCCACTTCTTTCAAGATGTATCTTCATTATACAATGAATCAGTGTTAATCATATTATACGGCATTTTATTTATTGTTATTATCGAATTTTTTAATTG